>NZ_KV815559.1:45116-76867 GCF_001814285.1 Enterococcus sp. HMSC076E04
ACCGAGAAACTGGCTTTTGAACACCGTTTATTCGTAAAAGGGAGTGTGACAAGACTTTTGTCACACTCCCTTTTTCCGTTTTTATTGTTCTAATTGCGCTGTCTTGCTTACTGCTTCTTGCGGTTTCACAAATTTCTTTGAGATCCCCCAACCTGTAAAGGCACTGACCATCGAAAACACAGGTGAAAGCAAACTGAAAAACACGAATGGCAAGTAAGTGAGTGTAGGAATGCCAAATGTACTTGCTACGAAACTTCCGGCGATTCCCCAAGGCACTAAGTAATTGATCACTGTTCCACCATCTTCTAGTGTTCTCCCTAATACAGTTGGATCAAAGCCTGCTTTTTCGTAAGTTTCTTTAAATGCATTACCAGGCAGGATAACAGATAGAAATTGTTCTCCAATAAAGATATTTACTCCGATGCTTGTCATCAATGTTGTAAAAATCAATTTTGGGGTGTTCGTCATCTTTCTTGATACTCGTTCCATAACGGTTGAGATCAACCCAAATTCGATCAACAAACCACCTAATGACAATGTTAGAATAATCAATGACACAGTTGGCATCATACTTTCGATTCCTCCACGGCTAAGCAGTGAATCGATTTGTTGGTTTCTAGTATTTGAAACAAATCCAGATTCGATGACCCCTGCCAACTTTGTTAAGGAAGTTTGTGGGTTTTGAATAAAGATCATTCCTACTGCTACAGCGATATTCAACAAAATCGTCAAAATTGCCGGCACCTTTTTCCATGCACACAAGAGCATTAAAAATAGAGGAATCAGTGACCAGATCGAAATAGTAAAGTTTGCTTCTAGAATATCGGTCACTTCACGAATAGATGAAAGACTTGCGGCTTTACTTGTGTGTCCTAAAATCATGAATAAAAAGAAAGAAACAACAAATGCCGGAACAGTCGACCACATCATATGCTTGATGTGTTTGAACAAATCGGCATCAACAATAGCTGCTGCTAAATTTGTTGATTCGGATAATGGAGACATCTTGTCTCCAAAAACGGCACCTGAAACAATGGCTCCAACTACAAGGGCTGGATTTAGTCCTAGTGTTGTCCCAATACCGAAAAATGCAATCCCAATCGTTGACATAACCGTAAAGGCACTCCCTACAGCGCTACCTACGATTGCACAAACAACAAATACAGAAGGGACGAACCACTGGACACTGATCAATTTAAATCCAATGACCATGAGGGTTGGAATAATTCCTGCTTGTATCCATACAGCAATCAATGAACCGACTAAAATAAAAATAAAGATTGGAATGATCCCCGATTTGATGCCATTGATGATCCCTTCGTGCAGCCAATCTGTCGGGAATTTTTTTATCACTGCGTACAACATGACCATTCCGATAGCTGCCAAAATCGTGATATTAGGCGAAACCTTTAATCCGACAACGCCAATCGCAATGCCTAAAACAATGACCATTAATACAAGTGTTGCTTCTAAAAAACTTGGTGTTCCTTTTTTTTCCATGATAATCTCTCCTTTTTTAGTTGTTCTTATGTTCTAAAAAAGTTAAGATATCGGATTACTCCGCCACAATTCATCCGCGATTCCTCCTTTATAAAAATAAAAAGACCTGCTTTCAACTAAGGACGAATGACTCCGCGGTACCACCTTAATTAAAAACAGATCTGTTTTTCACTTTCAAACGATTATTCAAATGTATGGACTTTCCATGTAATTCGTCAATTAGGCTTGATCGATTCGCAGCGACCACCGACTTTCTGAACAAAACACCTAACCGCTACTGCGTGAAAAGTTGACTTGTATGAAGTTTACCTTCCATAAGATCATTTGTCAATGAAAAAGAAAATATTTTTTCATTTTTCTGAAAATTATTTTTATCACTTTCACGCACAACTTTATCTTTTTACTAGAAAGTAGCGCCCTCTTGTTTTTTTCTTGCTACTGTTTCTTGATGTTCTTGTTTGATTTTTTCTAATAGCTTGGGTTCTCTCAATAAATCTAGAGCTGTATTGGCAAGTAATTCCGCTGCAATCGCAATAGAAGCAAGTCCTTTTTCACTTTTAGCAGCAGCTTTGAATTCTTCTGTATGTCCGGCAATGTATGTCTCAGAGATTGCTACAGTAGGCTGTATCGTTGGAATGACTTGGCTGACATTTCCTACATCAGAAGAACCTAGACTTGTTCTTTGTTCCGTTTCTATTTCTTCATCAGGAACACCTGCTTCTTTTGCATGTTGGAAGAATAAGTCATCGAAAGAAGGCGTGACGATGACATCATCGACTGCATTTTGGAACAATCCAAACTCAAAAGTCGTACCCGTGCTTAATGCAGCACCTCGTACGATATTTTCCACTTTTTCATATACTCTGTCTAATGTTTGTCGATTTCCTGCACGTAAATAGAAACGTCCAGCAGCGTAGTCTGGTATGACGTTGGCCGCCACGCCTCCATCTGTAATGATTCCATGGATATTGACATCTTTTGGCAATTGCAAGCGTAGAGCGTTGATTCCGTTAAACACTTGGATCAAGGCTTCCAAAGCATTTACTCCTTTTTCAGGTGCTGCTGCTGCATGAGAAGCGACACCGTAAAATTTGATATCAACTGGATCATTTGCTAAAGATTCTGTCGTTTTCCCATAACGAAAAGCTGGATGGACACATAATGCTGCATCGACATCCTCAAAAAAACCTTCCCGAACGAAGCTGCCCTTAGCTGATCCATTTTCGCCTCCTTCTTCCCCTGGAGTACCATACACACGGATTTCTCCGCCAATCTCATCAATGAATTGTTTCACTATGCTGGCTGCTAATACGGAGTAAGTACCAAATAAATTATGTCCGCATGCATGACCAATACCTGGTAAAGCATCAAATTCTGCCAAAAAGGCAATTGTCGGACCTGGTTTATTGGAAATATAACGTGCATCAAAGCCTGTTCGGTGCCCAGCTACTTCTTTTTCTACCCAGAACCCTTCTTTTTCCAATTGTTTGATTAAAGCTGCTGAGGAATAAAATTCATAATTACTTACTTCAGGATGGTCGTGAATAGCTAGTGCAAGTGCTTGATATTCTGGTAAACGGTATTGGATCAGATCTTTCAATTGATTTGTTGAGAGTGTGGTTGTCATAAAAATTTCCTCCTATGCTAGTCGTTTTTTCTTATTTTCTCCCGAATGTTTCCCACGCAGGTACGCTTGAACCTTTTGATGTTTTTTCGATTACTTTGGCTGTTTCTTCTGTTTGATAGGCATCTACTATTTTTTGATACGTTTTATTGTCTTCATCTTCTTTTCTTGCAACGATGATATTGACATAAGGACGTGCATGGTCATCGACTGGTTCTAAGAAGATTGCATCAGAAGCGGGATTAAATCCAGCATCTACAGCTACACCGCTATTGATGACTGAAATGTCTACATCCGACAAAGCACGTGCTGTTTGGGAAGCATCTAACTCAGAAATGTCTAGATTTTTTTTATTCTCGGTAATATCAGAAACGGTAGGCGCTTGGCCTTTTGCCTTGTCCACTTTGATCAATCCAGCAGTTTGCAATAACAGAAGAGCTCTGCCGCCATTCGTGACATCATTAGGGATGGCAACTTTCGCTCCATCTTTGATATCAGCCACATCTTTTAACGTATTGGAATAAATTCCCAACGGTGCATTAACCGTATTCCCAATCGATACTAAATCAGTTCCGTGTTCTTCATTGTAATTGTCTAAAAAGAATTGATGTTGGAAGGAGTTCAAATCGATCGATCCATCTGCTAAAGCCGCATTTGGCTGATTGTAATCTGTAAATTTCACATATTCCAAATGGATGTTTTCCTTTTTCAAACGCTCTTTCACATCGTCCCATACATCTGTATCTTCCCCAATGATCCCTAGTTTTACGGTCGTTTCTTTTTTGTCAGTTGTAGCTACTTTTCCTTGGCTGCACCCTACCAACCAAATAATTGCTACAAATGTAATGACTGCAAAACGAATAATTTTTTTCATTTTTTCTCCTCCACTTTCAATGTGTGATTTTTTTAATCAGTTGATTACTGATAAATTGACTCAAAAAAACTAAGACCAGAATCAATAATGTAGCGACAATCGTTACATCTGTTTGGAATCGATTATATCCTCTCGATATAGCAAGATTCCCTAATCCGCCGGCACCTACTGCTCCGGCCATGGTAGTCAGTCCGATCACATTGATAATCGTCAACGCTGAGACCCGAATGATACCGGGTAACCCATCTAACAAATAAACACGTAAAATGATGCCGATTGGGCTCGTGCCCATCGCTTCTGCTGCTTCGATCACCCCAGGATCAACTTCTAGCAGTGCATTCTCGATTTGACGGGCAAAAAACGGGACAACACCAAAAATCAAAGGGACTAAAGCTGCTTTGGCACCGATCGTCGTTCCAACTAAGAAACGAGTAGTCAAAGCTAAAAGGGAAAGCAAGATAATAAAAGGGATGGAACGAATGATATTGATCAACTTATCAAGTATTTCGAACAGCAGCCTGTTAGCTAGTAATCCATTTGGACGCGTCACTACTAACGTCACACCTAGGATGATTCCGATAATCCCACCAATGAATGCCGTCCAAAAAGACATATATAGTGTTTGCTTTGTCGCTTCGATGAATTCATCCGGAATCAAATAGACATTCGGCAAATATGTTTTAAAAAATTCAGTCATTTTAGCTTCCTCCTTCTATGACTTTGATACGGTTATCTAATTCGTTTTTTTGTAAAATAGTTACTTTTACACCAGATTTGATCAAATAATCCAATGCTTTTTGCCGCTGTTTGGTTTCTCCAGCTAAAGTAACGATCAAACTTCCTAAGGGTGTTTCTTGTAATAGCTCTACATTACCGTATAAGATATTCGCTGTTACTTGGTACTTGCTGTAAAGATGAGCGATTAGAGGTTCGTTCGTCTGGTTGCCGATATAACTTAATTCCACCAACCATTTATTTGCAATCTGATCGGCAAAAGCAGCATGGGCACTGATTGTTTCCAATGCTTGGTCAAGGTGTGTCGCTGTCCGAATAAAATCTTTAGTCAATTCTTCTTCAGGATGACTGAAAATCTGGATGCTGCTGCCTTTTTCAATGATTTTCCCAGCTTCCATAACCGCCACCTTGTTGCAGATTTCTTTGACAACTTGCATCTCGTGAGTAATCAGGACGATCGTTAGACCTAGTTGACGATTTAGTTTTTTTAACAGCGCAAGGATCTGAAGGGTCGTTTTCGGATCAAGTGCACTAGTTGCTTCATCGCATAACAACACTTTAGGTTCATTTGCCAGAGCTCGTGCGATTGCCACTCGTTGTTTTTGTCCCCCCGACAGTTGTTTAGGATACGCAGATGCTTTTTCTTCCAGACCGACAAGTTCCAGTAGTTCATTCACTTTTTGACGACGTTCCTGTTTTGATTTTCCAGAATACTTTAGAGAAAAATCTACGTTGTCAAAAATCGTTCGACTTTCCATTAGATTGAAATGCTGAAAGATCATACCGATGGCCTTTCTTTCTTTTCGCAATTCTTTTGGAGAGAGCTGGCTTAAATTCGTCTGGTTGACGATGACTTCTCCTGCTGTTGGTTTCTGCAACAAATTCATCACGCGGACTAACGTACTCTTTCCTGCACCTGAGTAACCGACGATCCCATAAACATCCCCTTTTTCAATCGTTAAATCTACAGAATCTACTGCCTGTATCTCTTTTTCTTTTTGTTTGAAACATACAGAAACATCTCGCAATTCAATCATTAACATTCCTCCTTGTCTATAAAAAAAGCATCCTCAAGAAAATGAAAATAGTCATTTTCTTGAGGACGCCTTTTTGCGTGTTACCACCTCATGTTCAAGCTGTGTTCACACACAACTCCTCTTCAAGTACCATCATACTCTAGCAAGATATCGGTCGCAGCCGTCACCGCCTTACATCTATGCTCGGGATGAATTGCTCGATGGCCATTTTCCAATAGTCGTTCCTTGCTTCTTCTCAGCTACCGAAGCTCTCTGTCAAAGGTTCTTCTATCGTACTTACCATTTCAATGCAAATAATATTCAAAAAAAAAATCCTTTTACTAACATAAACTATGTCAGTAAAAGGACGACGTATCGTGGTACCACCTTTTTTCGGAAGTTTTCTTCCCTCAAGCCCAACATCTCAAAAAGAGAGATTGGCGTTCGTTTTAACGGTCGAACATTTCCGAATTTGCCTACTTATCGACAAATTATTCTCCAAGGCCATTTTCAGCTTTTCTTACTTGACTCTTCACACCAGCCAGAGCCTCTCTGCAAAGTTTCCAAACTTACTTTCCTTCTCAACGAAATCAATATTTTGTTGTTGGGAATAATCTACAGGAGGAAAACTGAAAAGTCAAGCATGAAATTCAAATTATTTTTTCTATATTTATTTTTCTGTTTTTTTATCTAACATTTCAATAACAGTTCGAAGATCTTTCCCTTCCGCAAGAAGGTTCAATTTTTCCTTCTCTTCGACGCTATAATTTCGAACAAAACTGGAATCGGGTATCAAAACAACGCCTAGTCCAGCACGTGAAGCGGCTGTCGCTCCTACTAAAGAATCTTCCACTGCAAAAGCTGAAGGAGCTTCTAATCCTGTTCGTTCCAAAGCTGTCAGATAAGGGACCGGTGAAGGCTTGTTCTCCGATACTTCATCTCCGAACGTAAACGTATCAAAGTAATCGGCTAATTGAAAGTGATCCAAGATATCTGTTGCTCTTTTCGTAACAGTTGTTGTAGCAATCCCTAGTTTCATATGACGTTCTTTTAAGTCTGTCAATATTTCTTTTGCGTAGGGTTTCAATTGGATAGCTCCACTTGTCAGCTGTTGATAAAAATATTCTTCACGCTTTGCTCGGACTTCCTGCACTTTTTCAGGACTGCCTGCTACCTGCACTAAAATATCAAAACTTTATTTCCAGTTTTTTCCGCCCCAAGCGTCAACGATTTCTTTCGGGATATGAATATCAAATTGCTGGAATCCCCAAAGCCAACCATCCCGATACGTTCTTTCCGTATCCACTAACAAACCATCTAAATCAAATATTGCACCTTTCATCTATACATTAATCCTTTCCAAAACAATACACCTAGTTTAGCATGATTGATCCAAAATGAACAGAAGCATAGAGCCCAGCCGCATCACTTATAAGAGTTCTTGGAATCGACGGATATAGATTTTCTTCACAGCTGTCACAAGCGCCAGATAAGCGACGACTGTTACAAGCAGCCATAACCAGTAATTGCCAGGGAGCGGCATCAAGCCTAACTCAGCACCAAATCCTGTGAATGGAAGGACTGAACCGACAATGATTCCTAATGTAGTGATAACCAGCATGGCAAATGTTGCATTGCTTTGGATAAATGGTATTTTCGGTGTACGCAATGCATGGAGCACTAATGTTTGTGTCCACAGGGATTCGACGAACCATCCTGCATGGAATAATGCGATAAAAATCACTTGTTGTGAGCTATCCAATGTATGGAAACTTCCACCAACTACAGCAGGACAAATAACAAAATACATCAACAAGTAAGTAGTGATATCAAAAATCGAACTTGTTGGACCAAAATAAACCATGAATTTTCCAATACTAGATGCATTCCATTTCTTTGGCTCATCCAAATATTCTTTATCCATCCGATCCCATGGTAAGGAAATGCAAGAAACGTCATAGATCAGATTCAAAAATAGAAGTTGCAAAGGCAACATTGGTAAAAATGGTAAGAACGTACTGGCAATCAGTACGGAAAACATATTGCCAAAATTAGAACTTGCTGTAGCCTTGATATATTTCATGATGTTTCCAAAAGTTTCTCGTCCAGAAAGAAGGCCTCTTTCCAAAATCGTCAAATCTTTTTCTAAAAGGATCACGTCTGCTGATTCTTTTGCGATATCCACAGCTGTATCCACGGAAATACCGATATCAGCCACTTTCATTGCTGGAGCATCATTGATACCATCTCCTAAAAATCCGACAGTATGACCATTTTTACGTAAAGCTGTCGTCAATCGTGCTTTTTGCTGAGGATTCAATTTTACGAATACTTCATGGTCTTCAGCTACTTGCGCTAATTCATGATCATTCATTTCCGAGATTTTCTCACCAGTAATCAATTCATTGATTTCTAGGTCTACTTGACGGCACACAGACCGTGTGACTAATTCATTGTCCCCAGTCAGAACTTTTACAGCTACACCATGTTCTTTTAAAGCTTTCAACGCTTGTTTTGTTGTTTCTTTTGGTGGATCAAGGAAAGCAAGATAACCAATCAGAACCATGTCTGACTCATCTTTGACTGAAAATTCTCCAACAACGCTTGGATTGGTCTTTTGTGCGACACCAATCACTCGCAAGCCGTCTTCATTAAGTGATTGTACTTTTGCAAGCACCGCTTCTTTTCGTTCTTTTGTTAATGGTGCGACAATACCACCAAGATCAATAAATTTAGAAATGTTCAACATTTCTTCAATCGCGCCTTTTGTGATCATCTGTGTTTTGCCAGCTGGATCAGCGACCACAACACTCATACGGCGACGTTCAAAATCAAAAGGAATTTCATCTACTTTTTGATAATTGATCGTATCTGTATCTAAAGTTTCTGCTGCTTCATCAATGATAGCCACATCTAACAAATTTTTCAGCCCTGTTTGATAGTAGCTGTTTAGATAAGCATGGCGCAAAACACGATCATCTTCATTTCCTTCACAATCCATATGATATTCAAGAATGATTTTGTCTTGTGTCAATGTTCCCGTTTTATCCGTACATAACACATCGATCGCACCAAAATTCTGGATAGCATTTAAATTTTTGATGACTGTTCCTTTTTTGGCCATCACACTTGCTCCTTTGACCAAATTCGTCGTAACGATCATTGGAAGCATTTCAGGCGTTAAACCAACTGCTACAGATAATCCAAAAAGAAAAGCTTCTAACCAATCTCCTTTTGTAAGCCCATTGATAACGATAACTGCTGGAGCCATCAATGACATAAATTTGATCAGCAGCATGGATGTTTTGTGGATGCCTAATTCAAAACTTGATTGGATGGGTTTTTCAGATAGCGTTTCTGCTACATGCCCAAATAGTGTGTCATTTCCGACAGAAACAATGATTCCTTCCGCGCTTCCACTGATGACATTGCTTCCCATAAAGACAAGATTTTCATAACTTGTTTCGCTTTGCTGATCGTCTTCACATACTTTCGCATGCTTTTCTACTGGATAGCTTTCCCCTGTCAGTGCTGCTTGGGAAATGAATAGATCCTTTGCGGACAATAAACGCATATCCGCTGGTATCATATCTCCTGCTGAAAGCCGCACAAGATCTCCGCAGACAATTTCTTCCATAGGAATCTCAGTATACTCGCCATTTCGTTTGACAGCTGCCGTTACTTTCACAAGTGATTTCAGTTTTTCAGCTGCTTGATTAGAACGCACAGACTGGATCAACGTCATCGTCCCACTGACAATAACCATAGTGAAGATAATGGCTACACCGAAGAGATCTTTATCTCCTGGGGCGGCTAATACGTATTCCGTAATGAATGAAATAATTCCTAATGCAATCAACACTAATGTAAAGGGTGTGATGTATGCTTTCAATATTTCTATAATGAATGGTGTTTTTTTGCCATATGAAATCGCATTTTCACCATAAGTTTCTCTTGAACGCTCGATTTGTTCTTCTGACAATCCATTTGCTGATGCATGGAACAATTCAAATAATTCTTGCTTCGTTTTTCCAGCAAAAGCTGCATAGATTTTTTGTGTATCTTTCTTTTTTTCCATCTCAATCTCTCCTTTGTGTCCAAAAGACAGCTGTTTTCGCTGTTTCTGGTCTTTTGCTATTTATCGGATCGATAGAGAAAATGCTGAAAGGGGCTGAGAACAGATAGATAATAGCCCTGGCCTTTCCTCTAAATCCTTGTTTTTCGAATGACTGTCATCCATTTGTTCTCATCTCCTTTACTAAGTAATTTTAATTCATGACTTCCAATCATTTTTCGAATTGTTATTTTCCCAACTCGCTCACCTCCCTTTTTGTTTTTTCACCGATGGGATTTGCGGCAACAAAAAAACCTCTCGCCAAATACTCAGCGAAAGGTTTGAAAAAGCAAATCAAAAAAGCTTCTCAGATCTCATCGTTGAGTTTTGACACTGTACAACGTAAAAAGCAGATATCTGCTTTTAGCTACCTTATGAAAAGCCTTATCTCGACAATTCCTGTTCTACCCATTGGCGTCTCTCGACGTTTTTGGGCAGTAGCCTATGTTTGTATAGGAGCCTCACCTAACAAATCCTATTCGGTTTTCCTTCGTTAATATAACAACTAAAAAAGAGGATGTCAAATCAATTTTCCATGTTTTTCATACTTTTTTAAAATACACGCGTTATATTTCCGTCTCACGCAGTTTTATTTGTCTCATTTTCCACCTCCCGCTATAATAGAATTATAGTAGGAAACGAGGTGCTGTTATGGAACGAACACTTGTTATTATCAAGCCAGACGGCGTAAGACGCCATTTGGTCGGAAGCATCATCCAACGTTTTGAAGCAAAGGGACTGGCCATTGCTGAAATGAAATTTGCAACGATGACACCTGAACTAGCAAAAGAGCATTATCAGCACTTGACTGAACGCAGTTTTTTTGATGAACTGATCGATTACATGACTTCTGGTCCGGTCGTTTATCTTGTGCTGGTCGGCGAGGAAGTGATCGATATCGTCCGTAAGATGGTCGGAGCAACAAAAGCGGCTGATGCCGTTCCAGGTACGATCCGAGGAGATTATGCACTGCCGGGGACTGAAAACATCATCCATGCTTCTGATTCCCGTGATGCTGCAACAAAAGAGATCGCCCGCTTTTTCCCACCATTCGATACAAACAAACCGGCTGAAAAAGCGGCGAAGTGATACAAATCCTAAACTGTTGGTCTAACTGCTGGATTTAGCAATGGCCAGCAGTTTTTTCTCTAAAGAATTCCTTTGATTCTTCCCTAATGTATATTCGATCACTGTGAAAAACTCTTGGTAGTCTTCCGATTTTTCTTCCCCTAAAGCAGCGGAAATCAGTCGTTGGTAATAGTCCGCCATCAATGTTTCATAAATCACTGTACTTCTTTCTTTATGCGCTAAACTCCGTTTCATATCTTCATTCACGCTACGTGCCTTTTTTAAGCGACCATTTTCTATATAAAACAAAGTCAGATTCGTCAAAAAAGTAAAAAGATACTGCTCGTGATTATTCAGTTGCGCGATCCGTCGCATTCTTTTTTTGATTTTCAAATAATTATTCTCAATAAACCGATCACTGAATATCCAAGGAAAATCAGCTAGAATAGATACTTCAAATTGACCATACTCTGGTACTTGATCAAATATTCTTCAATGATACGACATTCATAACGCAAAAATTCGAATTCCGTCTCAGATACTTCTGTTTTTTTGGACATGTGCAGATTCAAAACCAAATAGTACAGATCTTCTGTTTTCTTATAGTGCCTGCGGTTATTAGCAATTTCTTTGTAAGGATCAAAGCTGTCTTCTTGAATCCGATCTAGCATTCGTCTTTTTTTCTTTAATTTTTTTGGCTCATCAAGCTGATTTCGTATCCATTCATATTCGGCAAGTGTCATGTTCATTCGCTCTAAAAATGATTTCAATGTTCCAAACGATACTTTTTTCACTGAATTCGTCTCGATCCCGACTAGCGAAGTTTTAGAACAGATTCCTTCCGCTAATTGGGACTGCGTCAGCTTTTTGTTGACTCGAAGCTTCTTGATCAATTCTCCATCATACATAATAGTTCTCCTTTTTTAATTGAAATTAACCCTTGGCTTTTCCAGAATGCTTGCCAATAAGAGGAATGATTATTTCAATTTAAATTTTCCGCATTCAATAAATAGATACGTTAAAAATAAAAAATACACGAAAAAAATAAAAAAATGTTTTTCTCATAAAAAATACCAACCTTCAAGCATGAGACTGCTGTCTAATCCCTGAAGGTTGGTTTGATTGTTTATTGATTATTTTTTTGCTGCTCCGCATTGGTTCCTGTTACTGGATATAGGTTAGTCGTTGTTTTATTGCCGTTTTTTGAAAAGACACTGGTCGAATGTTCACCTTTTTGCTTTTCGATTGCTTCATTACGTTCCGCTTCGTTTTTATAATCATATTTTTTCGGATCAATCGTCTCAAATCCGTTTGGCACATAAAACCGCAAGAGATTTTCCTGATTCAGCTTATCTGAAAGACTTAACGCAGTCTTGACTTTTTCCTGATCTTTGGAGATTTCCTCGTCGATTCCTGCTGCTTTCGTATCGATGATTTCTCCTGTCTGATTATTGTAAGCTTTTCCTCCTAAGACGGTATATTTGGGTGTCACGAAGTTCCCATTTCGAAAAGCAACTACTTGATCGTGCTGAGAAGATAATAAGTCTGTACCAAAATGAAGATAATCTTTATCATCGATTCCCAATAGATGTAGTAATGTCGGCAAAACATCGATTTCTCCACCGTATTCATGATTGACTGTCCCTTTAGTGTAACCAGGCATATGGATCATCAATGGCACTCGTTGCATCTGTGCGTTGTCAAATTCATCCCATGTATCTGGATCTTTACCAAGAGCACTTGCTAAATCTTTATTATCTGTATTCGAGATCCCAAAATGATCTCCGTAAATCACAAAGATTGAATTTTGGTAAATACCAGATTTTTTCAAATACGTAAAAAATTGTTCCAATGATTGATCCAGATAATGGGCCGTTCGAACATAATTATCTACTGTGCTATTGCCAGTATTCAAAGATGGAAAGTCGAAATTCTTGTCATCCGTATAATAAGGCGTGTGGTTGGTTACGGAAAGAAATTTCGTGTAAAACGGCTGTTGTAGATGTTCAAGATATTGAGCAGATTCTCTGAATAAATCTTTATCTAATATCCCATAACCTAACGTTTCGTCGGATTCATCAAAATAAGATCGATCAAAGAAATTGTCATACCCTAAATTTTTATATACATGATCTCTATTCCAGAAACTAGCTACATTCCCATGGAAAACAGCACTTGTATAGCCTTCTGTTTGTCCAAGGATCGCTGGTGCTGCTTGAAAGACATTATCTGACCCAAGTTCTGTGAATAATGAGCCTTGAGGTAAACCAAATGTGCCAGTTTCCAACATGTTTTCAGCATCACTTGTCTTTCCCTGTCCTACTTCATGAAAGAAATTGTCAAAGCTGATCGTTGCTTGATTCTGGAAAATACTATTTAAAAACGGCGTGACTTCTTGTCCGTCTACCTTCATATTGATCAAAAACTGTTGAAAACTTTCTAAATGAAGGACAATCACATTTTTTCCTTTAGCGAGCCCAAATGTTTCAGGATTTGGCTCTGCATAATGTTTCTTTGTATAGTCTAAAACTTCATCAATTCCATTACTGCTTGCATGCGCGCGAACACTGCTGGTCATTCCTGTTTTGATCCCGTCATAAATAGTGTACGCATCGATTCCTAGATATTTGACAATATAGGAACGGTCAAATGTCCGCTGCAGTAATTGTGGACGGTTGGCTTCGCTCAACGCTAGATTTCCTGAAAAAATCAATCCTGAAAGACAGGTAACCGCGATAGCCATCGGTTTGCTGACAGGGTTGCTTTTGATAGGTATTTTCTTGACCTTCAACCAAACCAGTAGCCCAATGAACACAGCGATATCCAACCAGTAGATGACATCATGGGGTTTCATCAAAGAAAAGGAGCTTCCTGACAACCCTTGCGACACTTTCGAAAAGCCTAATACAGATTTGACTGTAATGAAATCTGTGAATTCTCGATAAAAAATAATATTCAAGTACAACAAAAGCGTATTTAAAATATCAATGATCAAAAGAATGGCTAACGCTGGCTTTGGCTTTTTAATATACAAAGAAAGGCCAAAAAACAATAAGGTAGTCGCAATCGGGTTGATCCACAAGATAAAGTACTGGATCGTACCTTCCACACCTAATGAAAAATCTGCATAGTAAGCAATGATCGTCTTCAGCCAAAAAAAGAAAACAGCTGTCAAAACGATTGCTAAACGATTTTGGCACAATTTTTTAAGTTGTGTCACGTATATCACTTCTCTCTATTCACATTTTTTCTTATTTTGCTCCTGAAAAATGAAAATTTCCTAAAAAAATTGTTATCTTAAGATTTTTTTATTCTTTCTAAAGATTATTCCGTTCATTTTTCACAGCATAAAACCGCTGTGATGTAAGCGATTAAACGAATGAAGAGATAAAAGTCTTGTGGTGACCGCTTCACTCCACGGTATTCAAAAGTAGTTTCTCGGTATTCGTACAAAAAAAAAGAGGCTGAGACAAAATTCTTGTCGCAGCTCCTTATTTCTTGATGCAGGACAGCTTTTTCACAACCTCTGTTTTTCATTGTCCATAGGTTTGATATTGTCCTTCTGATGACTCATTCGTAATGATTGAGGCTTGATTTTCTTCATTTCCCGTTATCGTTTGTCCACTGCCAGAATCTGAAGGGCTTGGTTCTGTCGACTCGTTTTTTTGAGAAGAAGCAGTTGTTTTCTTGACTTGTTCATTGGTTTTTTTCCATTCCGCTAGTCGATCGGCCACCACTTTTTTGTCCACTTTTTCAGAATAAGCTGTGACCACTTTTCCATTTTTCAAACGAGCTACCTTGTCGCCATCATGAGTCAAAAGCAAAACGGCCAAATGTTTGTCTTTGAATTGATATTGTCTGAGAGAAATCGCACTAAGTACGTCATCGATATTGATAAATTGATTTTCTTCTTTTCCTTTTGGCAAATAGATGTCCAATTCACCTTTTTCGTAATTGGCAGTTAATTTATATTCCTCCCACCAATAAGTTGAGAATTCTTTTTTGAAATTATCTACTGATTCTTTGCTTGCTACGATTTTTTCTGTTTCTTTCTGAGCAAGATCTGCTGTCATTTTTCCTGAAAATGCTGCGGATAAAATAAGCAGTAAGAAAAAACCGAATAACCAAAAGAGAAGAAACGGTCTTTTTTTCCTCATGCCTTCCTCCACTCCTATTTAATTTTGACTATTCTATTATATACAAAAAATGAAATAGAAAGACAAAAAAGTTGAAAAAGATCGTAAATAATTGAACTTCTTTTTCCTGAAGCGGTAAGAACGGGAATTTTCATACATTCTCTCTTGGCTATTCTTTAAGCTTCAAATCCATTTCTGTCTGATACATCTTTGAACCAATGACCCGATTTCTTAATCGTTCTTTTTCCATCTTGTGCTAAATCTACTGAAATAAAACCGTAACGATTCTTATAGGCATTGGTCCACGACCAGTTATCCATGCATGTCCACATATGATAACCTAAACAATTGGCACCTTCTTGAATGGCTTGATGGACATATTTCAGATGAGATTGAACAAATTCGATCCGATAATCATCGTGGATCATACCATCTTCCTTGATAAATCGTGCTTCATTTTCTACACCCATGCCGTTTTCAGAAATAAAACAGTCGATATTCCCATAATGATCTCGTACATTGATCAAAATATCATAGATTCCTTTTTCATAGATCTCCCATCCGCGATAAGGATTCATTTTACGACCAGGCATTTCATAATTGTCGAAGTAATCCTCAGGCATAGGACCGTTTTTAGTATCGATTGGTGTTTCTTTTGCTTTTATTCGGCGTGGCTGGTAATAATTAATTCCCAAAAGATCTACTGTGTTTTCTTTAATGATCGCCAAATCATCTGGATGGATCTCCGGCATTAGATCGAGTTCTTTTATTCTTTCGATCAATTCACTTGGAAACTCGCCTTTTACAGCTGGATCAAGGAATGAACGATTGAAGAACGCATCTGCTATTCGTGCTGCTTTAATATCTTCGGGATTTGATTCGTCTCTTGGATAACTCGGTGTCAAATTCAAGATGATTCCGATAACACCGCTTTGGTCCATTTCATGGTAAGCTTTGATGGCTAATGCTGAAGCCAACGCTTCATGATAACCAACTTGGATTGCTTTTTTCATATCTGATTCTTCCGGATAATGCCATCGATACAAATAGCCTGCCTCGACTGGAACGATTGGTTCATTATGGGTAAACCATTTTTTTACTTTCGAGCCAAACAATTGAAAACAACTTTTTGCGTATTTTTCATAGGCTTCAACCGTTTCTCGGTTCAACCATCCGCCTTTTTCTTGCAGATACATCGGCATATCGAAATGATACAGATTAACAAAGGGTTCGATACCGTTTTCAATCAACTCATCAAAATAGCGATGATAGAAACGAACGGCTTCTTCGTTGATTGTTCCAGATTCATCAGGTATCAAACGGCTCCATTGGATAGAGGTTCGAAATGAATTATGCCCAGTCTGTTTCATCAACTGTACATCCTCTTGATACTTCGTATAAACTTGCGAGGTTTTTTCAGGTCCTACTTGATCAAAGAACTTTTGCGGTTCGTTTTTGTACCAATAATCAAAAATGTTCTCTCCTTTTCCATCGCCTGAAATTCTTCCTTCTGTTTGTGGACCACTTGCTGCAGAGCCCCACCAAAAATTTTCTGGAAATTGATATCTTTTCATCAAAGCACCTCTTTTTTTTTTTTAGTTGATTCCATGTATGATATTTCCATCACAATCACTTTTTCATTTTCTTCTTCTTCTTTTTTGATTCGTTTCAACAGCTGTTCTGCTGCTCGTTCCCCGATTTTATCTGTTGGTGGCGTGATCGTGATTTTCGGAAGGATACTCAGATCGTTTTTATCTAAATAATCATAGTGACTGAACGCAATATCCTTCCCGATTCTGACACCTTCTTGATTAAAACATTCGATGGCACCAATCGACATATTGTAATTGCTGACAAAAATAGCAGTTGCCCTTTTTTCTAATAATGCTTTTGCCCCGTAATAGCCGCTTTTTCTAGAATAGTCTCCTGTAAAGATCTCTAAATGGATAGACGGATCCTTTTGTACCGCTTCTTTGGCTCCAGCTAAACGTTCTCTTGCTACGTAATCTGTTTGAGCGGCAGCAATAAATCCTATTGTTTTATGTCCTTGTTCGCCATGATGAGCAATCACTCTTGCTACACTTTCTCGATCATTCACTACTATTGTATCAATACCTCCTGGCCCATCCGGACAATTCAATGCGACAACTGGGATACTCATTTTTGTGAGCATTTCAAATCCAGACCACTCTTCTTCTGATAAGAAGACAATCAACCCATCGATTGCATGCTTCATCAGGTATTCGATTTTTTGATCGATTTTTTCTGGCTGATCGGCAAACCCGCTTAATAATAAGCTATACCCATTTTCTTCAGCTACTCTTTCGATCCCTGAAACAACCTCCGAACCAAAACGGCTAGATATCCCGTTTATCAAAAGTCCAATAGAGAAACTTCGATTATTCTTCAATCCTTTAGCAATGATGTTTTCTTTATAGTCCAACGCTGAAATCGCTTCTGCTATTTTTTCCATATTCTTTTCCTTCAGCTGCTGACCGTTTAAATAGCGGGAAACTGTTCCCACTGAAACACCAGCCATCTTAGCCACGTCACGGATCGATGCCATACATTTTCACTCCTGCCAGTTACATTTGATTTCTTTTTCTTGTTGTTCGACCGTGATGACCGCTTTCTTTGCATAATGCCGCTTGTCATCAATGTCCATATAACTAAAGTCTTCAGAAGTGAGTTCAAAAACAAGCAGTCTTTCCTCTTGAGACTGCAAGTCATCTTTACGAAAAGCTTTCAATAATTTCGTTCTTTGGATGACAGCGCCGTCAATTAATCGGACATAGACAAGAGTACTTGTTTTACCTGAAACACTTCCTGTATTTTTAACTTTAATTGATATTATTACTTTGTCAATATCCGTTTTGACTTCCATCTGACTGTATTCAAATGTTGTATAGCTTAGACCATGTCCAAAAGGATAAAATGGACTGCCGCTTAAATCATAATAATTCTCTTGTTTAGAAGCAGCACGCTGATAGTAATAAACAGGTAGTTGCTGACTATTTCTAGGATAAGACAAACTCAATCGTCCGCTTGGGTTATTTCTTCCAGAAATCATCTGCGCAATGGCTTTTCCACCCTCCTGTCCAGGAAACCATGCTGTTGCAATGGCATTCGTAAATGACTCGATTTTCATCAAATCGTAGGGTCTTCCTTGCACAAGTATCGTGATGATTGGCTTGCCTAGTTGATACAATTGTTCAATCAGTTGTTGTTGGTATCCACCTAAAGAAAGAGAAGCAACATCTACATTTTCTCCAGAATCCATGTTGATCCCTTTCGATGAAACTGCCCCGTTACGAAGAAATTCCATATCAAAGTTCCGCGCACTTGATCCACCTAGAACTGCAATGATCACATCTGAGTTTTGAGCAAGGGTCACCGCTTCTAATAATTTTTCTTCCTGATCCTCCTGATTTCTTACTTCACATCCTTGTGCATAAGAAACCGTTGATTGGGGAAACTCTGTTTTTATCTCTTGTACTATCGTTTTTTTCAAACGGTCTTCTGTTTGTGGTGCAGAGTAGTCTCCCAACAAGTGGTAAACATCGTGAGCATTTGGTCCTATAACAGCAATGTTTTTTACTTGTTGATCCAACGGCAATATACCGTCATTTTTTAGTAAAGTGATACTTTCTTTTGCTGTCTCTAAATTTAAGTGCTCTGATTCCTCCATGAGATGATCCCAATACTCCTTTGGATCGTTTGCAAATGGTTGTTCAAACAAACCTAATAAAAATTTGACAGATAAAACTCGGCGAACTGCTTGATCTAGTAGCTTTTCATCTACGACTTGATCATCAATGGCTTCTGCAATCTTGGTATAGGTCTCGTCCCACAAACTGAGATCGATTCCTGCCGCTAATGCATATGCTGCAGCAGTCTTTTTATCTGTAAAAACATCGGATAAACGATCCAAAGCAACACCGTCTGCCATAACGATCCCTTGATAACCGATCTCTTTTCTTAATGTTTGCTCAAAAAGCGCTCGATTGATATGACAAGGTACCCCGTCGATATCATTATAAGCAGCCATGACACCTACTGCATTTCTTGTGCTCTTCAATAATGGCTCGTAAATATCGGAGAACTCTCTGCGTCCAATCGTCACTGTGCCTGAATTATGACCGCCTAAAGCTTCTCCTTGTGCGATACAGTGCTTTAACACAACACCGATCTGATCCTTCTTCTTATTGATTTCCTCTACTGTCTGATCAAGAAAAGAAACTTTTTCTGAAATAATCTCTCCTTGGAACCCTCGAACGACCGCTTCAGAAAAACGAGCTGAGAGAATCGGATCTTCCCCAAAGCACTCTTCTGTCCTTCCCCAACGAGGATCTTTTGCCAGATCCAAAGTCGACACCAGCGCTAAATGAACACCTTTAGCAGCCAGTTCTTTTGCCATCAATCGGCTAGTTTGTTCTAATAACGCTACATTGAAGGTATTTCCACGGCCGATATTCGTTGGATAAGAAATCCCATCCAAACCTTGATGACCATGTGGACATTCTTCTACAAGCAAAACTGGAATTTTCCATCGCGAATGCTTTAGTACATATTCTTGGACTAGGTTAGCCACCTTCCAGCTTTCTTTTGCAAGAATCCCATTCTTATAATCTGTTTTAGACCACGGATCAGAGCGAAACAGACCGTATAAGGCACCCAGACCGCCTCCCCATTTAACATGTTCTTTTAACTTTTCTGTTAATTCGTTCTTGTCTCCGTTTTTTTCATAACATTCCCAACCATACAAATGCTGGTTTACCTGTCCTACTTTTTCAGCAATATTCATCCGCGAAAGTAAATCTTCTACTCTTTGGCGGATGGTCAACTTTGGGTTTTGATACGGGTAATCGTACACCTTAATATCCTCCTTCTGCCAATTTTGCCTTATTAGCGGCTAACACAAATGGCAGGAATAAAAATACATCTAGAACGATAAGTATTACTGTTAAGACTGCTGCTCGTATATCGTCTCCTGTAGCAATAAAAGATTGTATAACCGGCGGAGTGATCCAAGGTGCAGCAGCAACTGTTTTACTGATGATTCCAAGACTTGTGGCTGCGTAGGCAATAATCAAGTTAATAAATGGTATAATAGCGCAAGGAACCATATACATTGGATTCATGACTACTGGTAATCCAAACATAATTGGTTCCGTAATATTAAATAAACAAGTAGTCAGACCAAATTTAGCGATCGATCGCTGTTCTTGACGTTTAGAAGCCCACAAGATAGCAATAACTAACGGTAAAATACACCCGCCACCTCCGATCAATCCAAATGCATTGGTAAAGGGCTCCGTAATAATATTAGGAATTTCTTTTCCTACTGAAAAAGCATCCATGTTTTCCTGAATAGACTGTAACAAAGGTGCTTGCCGTATAGGAGCCAAAATACTCGAACCATGCATACCAAACACCCATAAGAAATCAGAGAAAAACTGTAAAAATAAGATGCCTGGGACGGATAAAACAAAAGCTTTCAATGGTGTCTGAATCGCTAATTCAATTAATTGCGGAACATTCAAACCAGTCGTATGGTTTAAAGTAAAAACGACAACTGAAAAAAATAAAATGACAACTATTTCTGGTACTAAAGAATTAAATGACGTAGCTACTGCCGGTGGAACTCCTTCTGGCATCCTAATTTTAAAACTCTTCATTTTCGCTAATTTGATAAATAATTCTGTACTGACAAGAGCAGCAATCATCGCCGTTGCTAAGCCAGACGAAGAAGTCAGACTTTGTAAGAAAACCCCTGTAGCTTCTGCTGTATTTCCGTCCATCAAAGTGACTGTACTTGATAAAGGCATCAAAATAAACATTACGGCTGTACTTAGAATTCCTGCATGAACAGGACTAAATAATGGATCATCAATCACGCCTGTTTGGATATAGTGGGTTGCCGAATTCCAGCCGATATTGTAACACACGATAATAGCTAAAATACTCATCGTACCATTATTCACGATTGAAGCAAGTTCAGCCAATGGACTTAGATCAAGTATTCTTTGGACTGTTGCATTTGAAAAAATCAGAGCATTCAGCAAAACCATGACAGAAGCAGCCATTACTAACGGCATAGTAACGATAAAACTGTCTCGAATGGCCAGCAAGTGTCGCTGGCTACTCATCTTAGATACGATTGGTAGCATTTTTTCAGATAGTCTGTCTACGACTTTCATTATTTCATCTCCTAGATTCTAAAATTGAACCGGTTCATTTTTAATATAGCACTTTTCTAAAAGATTGCAACACATCTTTTAAAACGCTTTCTAAAGGTGGTGGATTTTTTATGACTTTTGAAAATTTATTCCATTTAATGGTATTTTGTGAATTTTTTCTCTTCCATCCGTTTGAAGTTTTACTCTCCAATGGTATAATTTCTTTATCCTATCAAATGGGGGAAGTATTTTGAAGAAATTAATCGTACTATTTATTTTGTCTGCGGGACTTTTGACATTGACTGGCTGTGATTTGTTTGGCGGCTCTGACCAATCCTCGGACGAAACAACCGATTCTTCTGTCTTAAAAGCGGAAAAAGCAGATATCACCAACAGTGTATATACGCTAAAAGTACGTAAAGATATGGATTTATCCGCGGGACAGTTGACATTTACAGATAAAAAAATGGAATGGACACGCACGTATCAGACACAAGGAGCTGATTCTTCTGAATCATCTGAAGAAAAAACAGTGCTGACAGATATCAAGATCACTACCAAAGATGACGAATATATTATTTCAGGAAAAGAAAATAAAAAAGAAGCAACAGTCACATTTACCAAAATCGGTAATTACCGTTTGAAGGATGAGGATGGCAACATCTACAGTCTATAGTGCCGTCTGTTGGATCTTCTTTTGTTTCTCCCCTTCTTTTCTGCTATAGTAAAGAAGCAAGATGACTGTAAAGGAGACGAAATGGATGATCGATAGTCCTGATTATTGTACATGTAATAACAACAAAAATATCCATACAGAATTTAATGATCAAGGAAGTTTGAGTATATGCGATAATTGCCACAAACTAGTCAAAGATTCTTTTAAATCGTTTGAATCTTATCCTGTCAAAAATTATGTAAAAAGCAAAAGAAGATAAGCAAAATCAAGCAAAACTCACTATGGCTGATTTTTATGAACTTCAAACTGAGCTTCTTCCTTTGATCAAGCTTCATCAGTAAAACAAACAGTGGGTCATTTCAGTTCACAAATCAAAGATTAACGTTTTATTTATTTCACATCTTTGAATATAAAATAACCAAACGATAGAAAGACTTATTCTACATCACATAGTAATTTTTCTTTCCCGTCGTTTGGTTTTTTATTTTTAGCCTAATCCTTGACCTTTCGCATGCTGATTATCTGTAAAATATTTTCCAGCAGGCTTTCCTTCCAATTCAGCTAATTTTTCTTGGATCTGACGAATCACCTTTTTTGCATCTTCTGGATTTTCTACAAAATCGAATGTATCCCCATCCACTTGTATTTTAGGACATACATCGAAATCTTCATACCATTGATTATAGCGGGTGTTCAATGTTTCGTAATAGGTGTATAACGTTTCATCGCTTTCTAGCTGTTCATAGTCACGCCCGCGTTTTTTGATACGTTCTAGCATCGTGTCCAAAGAAACTTTGATATGGACCATCAAATCAGGCCGTTTTTTTGGAGCAACATCATCTAACTCGTTTAGCATCGTATCTAATAAGCTATCGTACTGCTGTACTTCGATATCCGTTACCCGACCTAAATCAGCATTTAGATGGAACAACAGACTATCTTCGTAGATGGAGCGGTCTAGCACATTGTCATCGTTCACTAAAGCATTTTTCATTGCTAAAAATCGCTTATTCAAAAAGAAGATTTGCAATAAAAATGCGTACTGCTCAGGATTTGAATAAAAAAGCGGCAATACTTCGTTATCTTCGACATTTTCATAAAATGGTTTAGAATCAATCTCTTTTGCAAGCATATCCGTCAAACTGCTCTTACCTGCACCAATCGTTCCTGAAATCAAAATCACTGACATACAACCCTTCCTCTTCTATAAGTACTCGCCTACGTAAGTTTCAACAGGCAATTTTTCAAAATCATATTCGCGTACAGCTTGGTCTGATTTTAAATACGTGTGAAGACTTTGTGTAATCATCAAGTTCGTAGGTACCGTCTCTTCTTGTACAATGATCATCGGTTTTTTCAACATAGTTGCCACACCTAATTCGTAAGCCGTTCCTGGATCGATTATTTGATGCTCAAAGTCAAGGATAGCAACAACAAATTCTGCATTTGTCAGTTCTTCCATATCTTTTTCGTATACTTCCTGCGCCCATCCAGCGCTGAATAGTTCATAATTGCTTTCTTGGTGATGACGTGGAGAGTAGAAACTTGTGACTGTTTTGTTTTCCTCCAACGCTTTTTCGATACGACTTACTCGATCGATTTGCTCCTCTGAAAAAAATGGTCCTGCTAAATATATTTGACTCATTATTTTGCCTCCTTCAATAATAACTGATTTTTAATAGATACTGCTCGTAATTCATTGACCAGTTCCAATGGATTGTTGGAAAAGATTACTTGATCCAACCATTTTTTATCCATAAAATCCTCTTTTGCAAAAGTTTCTAATAATTGTTGCAAGCCGCTGTAATAACCGCCAATATTCAATATTCCGATTGGCTTGTCAGGCGTCAGACCGATTGCTATCCAAGAAAGAAGTTGTGAGAATTCCTCCAATGTACCTAGACCTCCAGGGAAAACGAGGACAGCATCTCCCTTTTCAAATAATAATACCTTTCTTTCATCGATCGTTTCTGTAGGAATGAATGTAGTAACATCTTTTCCAGGCAATTCAGTTTCAAAAAGCCCATTCGGATAGATACCTGTGACTTTTCCGTTATTTTCCAGTACTGTTTTACTAATCACTCCCATAATCCCGGAGTATGAACCACCGTAAACCAGTTCGATTTCTTCTTGTGCCATGTATTTTCCTAACGTTTGCGCAATAAATTTGTAACTTTCTTTATTACCAAAACGGGAACCGCAAAAAACAGTAAGTTTCATAAAAAAACACTCCCTAGCTCAAAAGTCTATCTTCATTCTACACGTGTTTTTTTAAAATAAAAGACTAGATTTTGTAGTTTTTTAGTGGTATACAGGATAGACGCCACTATATATAGTATTTAGAAAAAAATCATTTTTCAGCTATTTTATAGATAAAACAAAAATAAATAACGTGTTTTCATCGATATGAAATGACTTACTTATAGAAGATACTGGGATTTCGTCCTATATGCCAATAACGTGTATTATTTTAAACAACAAATACTTGTTTCTTTTATTAACGAAAAAATCATTTTGTTCTCGTGTTATGTTTCACTGATAAATGATGTTTCTCTAAATGAAAAAGCCGACGAACTAAACGATCAAAATTTGATCATTTTTGTTCATCAGCTTCTCCTAAAAATCTTTTTGTTAACGATAAATAGCTGGATTTGTAAAAATATCACTTGAATCGTCACTGCTGGAAGAAAATTCAGTGATAACCGCACCTGTTGCGCCTGCCTGGAACTAGTGTTTGATATTGGGCTCGAACGTGTACTGATCTCTAGCATGAAGAATAATTTCTTTTTTTACTGTATAATAACTTTCTTTCCTTTTTGGAATAGTACAGGAAAGTTTTTTTGTTTCCTTTCCTTCGACATAAGGTATACCAGACCTTTTCGACAACGAAAGGTTCTCATTTTTCCTTCATCGTCATTTCAAGGAGGGTGCCGATGCTCTGGACAGTTTCGATCGCTCCTAAACCAAAATCTGTATATTCGATTCTTTCTAACTCTGATTCTTTCATACCATTCCTGCCTCAAGGTACATCTATTGTACTTTTTTCTTGTAATCCATTCTGCCTCTCCTAACTAATTGTCAAATCATCCCAAGATATGTCTTCTTCCTCTTTTTCTTCTTGGATGATTTCTGCATTCGGATCTACTGGTTTTTTCAATAATAAAATGGTTATTCCTGTGACAAAAGAACCAGCTAACAATGCACCAATGAATGCCCATGGTCTGGTCATCGTAGCGACTGCAAACATTCCCGATGCCGGAATACGGCTATCTGCGCCCCAAAACATGCTTAATCCGCCACCTACTGCCCCACCGACTCCCGTTGCTATGACATTGCGTTCCAAGTCGTTCAATACGATAGGGAAACATCCCTCTGTGATCTGACAGATCCCCATAGGAAAAGCGGTCTTCAATGTATCGATTTCTTGACGATTGAATATATTTTTACGAATGATTTTCCCTAAGAAATAAGCGATCGTCAAGCCGAATGGGGTTACCATCGAAGCTAAAATCAATACAGTGATTGGTTCATAGATTCCTTCTGAAAATCGTGCCACACCCCCTTATCCAGAATAAATGGTAATCCAGAAACAGCCGTGTATCTGCGGTAATAAGCCTAACCAAACGAAAAATATGAGAAGCTATTTTTGTTTGGCTGTTCTTATTACTTGATGCAGGGCAGCTTTTTCACAACCTCTTTTTTTATTTATGTTTCATAATCAATATGGTAAGGATGCAGCTCCGTATGGTAGACCGCCTCCGAATATTCAATCATTTCCCCAATTTGCGTAGACGATTTCCGTATCCGTTTGATGCCGATCTGTGCGTCTGTTTTCAGAATTCCTTGTTCTTCTTCTGTTAAAAATACTGCCGAGAAATCATCAGAAAATGAGTCAATAGTATATCCTTTTTTCGTCAGCAAACGATACAAAGATTCTTTGCCAAATTCTTCTCTGCTGAATTGCATCATTTCTTGTGGAAGATAATGAACAAAATAAATATAAGGCTGATTGTTCAAATAATATAAGCGCTTAAAACAAACAGCTTGCTCACCGAAAAAGGAAAACAAAGGATCTTCCTTCTTTATATGGACCAATTGCAAATCCAGCGTTTCTTTCCGGACTTCATATCGGAAGTTCTCCAAGATTTGCGTAAAGCTTGCCGCTTTGGATAATCGATTGTAAGGACGATTGCTTAGAACCGTCGTCCCACGACCACTTTTCTTTGCGACATATTCATCTGATGCCAGCAGTTCGATTGCCTTTCGGACAGTGATTTTGCTGACTTGAAACAGTTCTTCTAATTCACTTTCTGTCGGCAACATCGAACCGACTGGATATTTTCCTGAGAAAATATCTTCTTTAATTTTATCTGCGACTTCCAAGTATAGTACACGTGTCCTTTTCATAACGTCACCCTTTGCTTTACTATTACTAAAAGAATAGCACATAAAAAAAAAAAAAAGAACACAAATCACATGTGAGAAGTGTGTTCTTTTTCATTCAGCTGCTTTAATTACAAGTTTACGCCATTTGAGGCAATTACTTCTTTATACCAATCAAAAGATTTTTTCTTTGATCGATTCAGTGTCCCATTTCCTTCATCGTCTAGATCCACATAGATAAAGCCGTAACGTTTACTCATTTCTCCTGTTGATGCACTGACAAGATCGATACATCCCCAAGGCGTATAGCCCATCAAATCTACACCGTCTGCTACTGCATTAGCCATCGCTTCGATATGACGACGTAAATAATCGATCCGATAATCATCAATAATCGTGCCATCCTCTTCCATATGATCAATGGCTCCAAGACCGTTTTCAACAATGAATAATGGTTTCTGGTAACGATTGTATAATTCATTCAATGCGATTCTCAGCCCTTCTGGATCGATCTGCCAGCCCCATTCACTTGCCTCAAGAAACGGATTTTTTACTCCTCCCAGCAAGTTCCCTTCTGAAGTTGCTGCTTGTGGATCAGTCTCATTGATTGCCGTAGACATATAATAACTAAATCCGATGTAGTCCACTGGATATTCTTTTAGCAACTGGAAGTCTTTTTCCGTTTGCTCTAATTTTTCCGGATCGACTCCATATTTTTTATGGGTACGCGCTGTGTATGCAGGGTATTCTCCACGTACTTGGACATCCGTGCAGAAAAAATTGAATTCTTGGTTTTGGATCATTGTTGCTGCCTGATTGACTGGATTGGCATCGATGCTGTAAGTTGTTGCATAGATAATCATGCAGCCGATTTGGATATCCGAACGCAATTCGTGGCCGATTTTTACGGCTTTGCTACTTGCAACGAATTGATTATGCCATGCTTGGAAAATATTTTGGTACTCTCCTGCTCCATTGCTTTTTACTAATCCTTGACTTAAAGCTGGAAAGTGAAAGGCCGAATTGATTTCATTGAAAGTCATCCAATATTTGACTTTACTGCTGTATCTCTCTAATACTGTCTGAGCAAATCGTTCATAGAAGTCGATCAGTTTTCGATTTTTCCAGCCACCGTATTCTTTTGCCAAATGAAGAGGCATTTCGTAATGAGAAATCGTGATCACAGGTTCAATATCATATTTTAAGCACTCATCAATCAGCTGATCATAAAATTCTAATCCCGCTTCGTTAGGAGTACCTTCGTCTCCATTTGGAAAAATTCGTGTCCAGGCAATCGAAAAACGATAACATTTGAATCCCATTTCCGCAAACAAGGCAAGATCTTCTTTGAAACGATCGTAATGATCGATTCCTCGATGATTCGGGTAAATATATTTTTCTTGATCAATCGTCCAGTCAAATTCTTCACTGCCGATAATCGCAAAGCGCTGCTTACCTCCAGGCATAGCATCTGCAACGGATAGCCCTTTTCCGTCTCGATCATAAGCCCCTTCTAATTGATTGGCAGCAGTTGCTCCACCCCATAAAAATTTTTCTGAAAAACGTGATTGCATCCTGATTTCCTCCTTATTTTACAATTGCCAGAACATCTTCGTTTGCAATAATCTCTTTTTGGTCTAATTCAAGTATATCGGCAAATGCATCAGTATTCGTAATGACAACTGGAGTGATTACGCTATAGCCAGCTGCTCTAATTGCTTCGATGTCAAAACGAATCAATAAATCTCCTGCTTTGACGAGATCCCCTTGTTTGACTAAGATCTCAAAGCCATTCCCATTTAATTCTACTGTATCCATCCCGATATGAATCAAAATCTCCGCTCCGTCAGTCGTTGTGATCCCTACAGCATGTCCAGTTGGAAAAATAGTCGTGATCTCTCCGTCTGCAGGTGCAACTAGTTCTCCTACTTCTGGATCAATAGCGATACCTTTTCCCATCACGCCAGAAGAAAAAACTTGGTCTGGTACTTCACTCAATGGCAGTACTTTACCCGTTAAAGGACTTTTTAAGGTATGCCGTGCTGAAGTAATCGGTTCTCCTGCATTCGCATGTTTGTTTTCTAATTGATTGTCTTGTGTTTGTTCGTCAAATCCTAAAATCAATGTACCTACGAATGCAAGAACAAAAGCAATTCCTGTAGCTATTACTGCTACTGTCGCATTTGACTCTACACCATCCACCGTACTAATGAAAGTCGGAATCGTCAATAAGCTGACCAAACTGCTGGAGAAAGCTTTTACTCCGGAAAATCCGATAATAGCTCCACCAATACCTCCAGAAATACAAGCGGCAATGAATGGTTTCTTCAAAGGTAATGTCACACCATACACAGTTGGTTCAGTGATTCCAAATAACGAAGTCACTGTAGAAGAAATCCCTAATGCTCGAAGTTTCGTATCTTTTGTTCGCAATGCTACAGCTAAAGCAGCCCCACCTTGTGCCAAGATGGCTGGAAGAAGCATTGGCATCAATACATCAAACCCATATTGTTCGATATTCAAAAACATGATCGGTACGAATCCCCAATGCATGCCGAACATCACGAATACTTGCCATAAACTTCCCATGATTAGACCTGCTACGATTGGACTAAATCCATAAATCGAGTTGAAGAGACCGCCTAAAGCATTACCGGCAACCGTCCCGATTGGTCCTAAAGCAAGAAGTGTTAATGGAACCATCACTACTAAAACGACAAGCGGAACTAAAATCATTTGCAGAAATTGCGGAATCACTTTTTTTACGAATGGCTCTAATTTACTTTGAACCCATACGGCTAGAATGATTGGTATGACAGAAGAAGTATAACCAGATGGTGAAAGAATCACTGGGATCCCAAAGAAACTGATAGCTTCTCCCGCACCAGCAACTGCTGTGATAGCTGGATACACAAGTGCCATAGCAATTGCTACTGCTAAAAACTGGTTGGCTTTGAACTTTTTAGCTGCTGTAAAAGCAAGCATGACAGGTAAGAAGGTAAAGACACCATCTGCTGCAGCAAACAATATTTGATAAGTACCGCTATCAGCTGTCAGCCAGCCCATCACCGTTGCCAATGACAAGAATCCTTTCAATACCCCGGCGGCTGCCATCGCCCCTAGAAAAGGTGTAAATATGCTAGAAATGATATCAATTAGACGATTCAAAATATTTTTGGACTCTTCTTTTCCATCCTCCGAAACTGCAAGACCTTCCTCATCCACGATCGATTGATAAACATCTGCTACATTACTGCCAATCACTACTTGATACTGACCGCCACTTTGGACGACTTGGATCACGTCTGGGTCTTCTTTTAACTTTTGCGTATCTGCTAAGGATTCATCTTTTAATCTGAACCGCAAACGCGTAGCACAATGTACTAAACTTTTGACATTCTTTTGCCCTCCTACCGCTTCCCATACACGACGACCAACTGCTTGATTATCCATTGTTTTTTCCTTCTTTCTTTTTTTATTTAAAAAATAAAAACCCAGATTGAAAAAAACAGTCACAAACATTCGTGAACCTATTTTTTCAATCCAGGTTTTGCCTGCCATACAGTAACAATCCTTATGATTGGATGCTTTTTTTCTCACTTACTACTCTTTGAATATGGATCGTTAAATAAATCTGCTCTGCGATTCCCATTTCCTGTTTTTGCGTTTGTCGAAGATACTCATTGATCCGTTCGACACAATGAAACGCTTTTGGATACTTTCCTTGAACTAATGCGTAGAGAAATTCATCTTGTTCGTCAGATCCTTCCCCTTTGAGATAACGCTGGGCAAAAAACTGCAGATGAGTAATGATACGCTGATAATTCAAAGATTCTTCATCGAACACGATGCCGAAGAATTTACTGATGATACTCAGTATATCTCTTACCATTGTGGTAGCGGTCATCGTCACTTGCATGTCTTCGTTTCCTTGTTGGCTATTCACAAAATGAAAGGCAATAAAACCGGCTTCATCCTCAGAAAGTTCCACACCAGTCTTTTGTTTCACGAACAAAAGAGCCTCTTTCGCTGCTTGATATTCTTTCGGATAAAATTTTTTTGTTTCAAATAATAATGGATTAGGCAGTTGGATATTTTCTTTTGCCCGTGTGATCGCATAATGAAGATGATCGGTCAATGTCAGATAAATATTAGGCGAAAATTCAACTTTTAGTTTATCTTCAGCCAGTTCAACTACTTGTTTGACCCATTCGATCTCCTCTGCCGGAATATCAGCCATCAGCTGTTGGAATTGGTTTTTAGCAAAAGAATCTCTTAAAACAAATTCTTTTTGGACCGCTTCTGGCGAAATCTCGTCCCCAATCTTTTTTTGAAAAGCTAGTCCTTTTCCCATACAAACGACTTCTTCCCCGAATCCATTTTTCGAAATGACGACGTTGTTATTCAAAATTTTATCAATTTTCATTTTGCTTCGCCCTCTCAAGAAAAATAAAAAAACCTAGAATTCGCCTACTGTTTCTTAGCTGAATTCTGGTTTTGCCTGCCGTACAGTAACAATCCATTTCTTATTCAAAATCATCATACCATCGAATTTTTATTTATGCAAGCCTTTTCATATAAAAAATAAAAAAACTGGAACACAAGTCTATCTAGAAAACAACCAAATCAGAGATGCACCTCTTTGCGTTCCTCTTTTTTTCAGCAAATTGGTTTTTCCTTATCGATTTATATCCTTTGGCTGTTTTTGATCTGTAACGACTTATGTCCCAGTATCCTAAAATGTTTTTGTCTCTAGATTGAAAGCAGTTCTCATATCATCTGTCGCATCTTTTATCGGTGTAACACTTTCCAGTTCGCCTTGTACAACTAGTCGCGTGACTGCATCCATGTCGCCACAAGTAATTAGTGTGACGATTTCTTTTCCCTCGACTTCATTCAGTAATTGGGTATCTGTAGGAGCAACTTTTTCTTTAAAAAATGTTTTATATGTATACACATTTTCTAAATCCGTCAAATAGATCTTGGCACCCATTTCCAAATTTTCCAGCGGTGTAAACAACAATTCAGGGTTCGTTGCACGATGGCTTGCTAAGGCATAATTTCCTTTTCCCATTTCTTGATCTGGAGATAATGTTCCTGCTCCGTAAAGTAGTGACGTATTATCCAAGCCTTTGAAAACCGGTAAATTGATTGAAACTGAAGGGACTGCGATACTAGCAATCACTGGTAGATCTGTTCCTCTCATTTGCGACCTCATGACCCCTTCTGTCGTCATTGGTTCTACCGCATCAAAGTCAAAACTGACATCTTTATCGTTATTCTTTTTCAGATCTTCTTTTGTTACATTCGCTATAGCATATTTATCTCCTGTCTCTCTGACAAGATAATCCTTGATCTGTTCATTGAAAATCAAAGCTAGTCCTACTAATAACAAGAGGAACAAGAGGATATTGACTAGCCATCTTTTTGCTTTTCCTTTTTTTTT
>NZ_KV815559.1:76967-109051 GCF_001814285.1 Enterococcus sp. HMSC076E04
TTTTTTTTTCATTTTCTCTCCCTCCAGACTCATTTTACTGTTTTTCTTTTGCTCTTTCCAACAGCCGAATGACACATTTCTACAACTCTGTGTATTTTTTTCGTACACCTGCGCTTTTTTCTACAGGATATTTCAAATTATTTTTGATCAATTTTTCTTCAATGATCTCATCTAGATCCAGGTGAAGGTTGTCTGCCATCATGTATGAATAGATCAATACATCTGCCAGTTCTTCTTTGATTCGTTCTAATTGTGTTTCTTTTACTTCTTCCGGCGTTTTCCATTGAAAAAGTTCTAACAATTCAGATGCTTCCAAAGAAATAGAGATAGCCAAATCTTTTTCGTTATGAAATTGTCGCCAATTACGTTCATCTCTAAACTGGTTGACTTTTTCCATACTATTCATTTGCTTGCCTTCTTCCAATCATTTCTTACTTGATTAATCATACCATTTTTTTACATAAAAAATAGATGATGCTTTTAAAAAAACTCCTGTTTTCTTTTATTTAAAATAAATGTCATAGAAAATCAATAATTTAGGTAGCCACCATGTGTATGCAGTAGCGTGTCTTCTTCCCTTGAGGCTTTTTGTTTTTCGATACGTTCTTCTTCCCAAACAGACAACGCTACTAGAATCTCTCTTAATGATTTTCCTTCTTCGGTGAGCGAGTACTCTACTTTAGGCGGGACTTGGTTATAGGCTTTTCGATGGATACTTTCATCTTGTTCTAACTCTCTTAACTGCTGGGTCAGCATTTTTTTTGTGATCGTAGGGATTTTCTTGCTTCTCCACGCCTAAAATAAGCGATATTGCTCTTCCCTTTATCTGGTGTAAGCAAAGCAGTTAGCATTTTGACGATCGTGGGTTCCGCTTTTCACTTCTTATCTACTTAGTATCATGAAGTATACTTTCGTACTAATACTAAGTAGCGGAAGTGTCAACTACTTTGTTTAACTACATAGCAAAACAAACAGAAGGGTGACAACGGTCATCACGCTTCTGTTTCTTTTGAATATGCTGTGTTGTTGTCTCTATCTCCGTGTAGACTTTCCTCAAGCTTATCCTTTGACAGTAAGTCAGTAGGCTGATTTGCTCTTTCTAGATGCCAGATACATTTCTACAAAGAAACAGTGATTCTGCTTTGAAAAATCGATTTTTAGTTCTGCATTTTCGTAAACATCCAGCATTTTTTTCGCACTGTATAGACCTAACCCGCCATTTTTTTTAGAGGTTTTTCCTCTTTTGACCATCTCCGATAGCGTCAAATTCGTTGGATTTGCCTTGTTCGCTATACTAAAACGTAATCCCTCTTTTTCTTCCAGCAGATTGATCGTAATCGGACTCTGACCGGCTACACGATGATCGAATGCGTTAGAAATAAAAATAGATAAACAGCGAATAAAAACAACCAGATCAATCGGAATTGTTTTCACTTCGACAGGAATAACTACTTGGATCGGGATTTTCTCCGATTCTGCTTTTTCTAGAAATTTTAAAAAGACACCCCTGACAGCTGGGGATACAATATTTGTTAGCTGTTGTATTTGCGGTTTTTCAAAAATAGCTGCAGAATGATCTTCTAAGATTTCTAAAAATTCCAACGTTTCTTTTTTATTTTCTTGAAGAGTAATTTTTAATGAAAACAGTAGACTTTTATAATCATGTTTGAATTCCTCTAGATGATGGTAATATTCTTCATTTATTTGATACAGTTGAAGCGATTCCTGATGTTGTCTTTCTTTTACTTGGAAACTGATCAACATAATGGAAAAAAACAAAGAAAAAAAACTGATGACTATCGACAAAAGAGATAGAAGCAGATAATTAGATGAGCGGAAGTGAACACTTCCCAATACCAAGTAAATCACGCCCCAACTTAATAAAATACAAATACCTCCAAAATAGTGTTCAGTTGGATAAGTAAAAAGCAAGTTGAGAAATCTCGTCTGTTTGTCTATACTTTTTACTAATAGATAGAAAATAAATGCGATAAGTAGTGCAAAAAAACTTGCTGTTCCAAGATGTCTCTTTCCTAAATAATCCATCAGATCAAAAACCAGAAAAAAGCTGAGTCCAGTGATAGCAAAAAAAAGATTACTGATCAAACAGCTGATAAACAGGTTTTTCGTAGTAAAATAAAAAAGAAACATCAATAATAAGCCAACTAGGTAAGGAAAACTCACTTTAGGGATAGGAAGTAAAAGTGTCACCACCATCAAAGCTATACAACCAAAGCTGTTTTTTACTAGCAGTTGTTTCGAAAAGAATAAATAGATACCTAAATCTAAAATCAAAGTAAAGGTCAAATAAAGTGTCACTGTTGCGACCATCTTATTCCTCCATTGTTTTGTTTCAAAATGTACACATATTTTTTTGATAGGAGCCTGCATATGAAAAAGTATTTTATCATAGAAGATAACCAGTTTCACAGCGAATGGATCATCAAAGAATTGGTCAATCATCATATCGAGAATATCGTGCAGCTCACTTCTGTCTCTCAAATCAATCAGTTGATCCAGTTGGGCACTATTGATAATCACGATGTTTTCTTTATCGATATCGACTTGAAGCAATCACTCACAGGTATTGATGTCGCCGAACAAATACGTAAAAAAAATGCACATAGTAATATTGTTTTTTTCACCGCTTATACGAATTTTGCAGTAGAGATCATCAATCGGAAAATCCTTCCGATTGGATATATCAGAAAAGACAGGAATTTATCTGAACAAATTCGTCAAGTGCTAGAACAGATCAATTGGAAAGAACAGCAGATCGTAAATGTCGATAAAATCTTTATTGATCAAAAAGGTGGAAGTCTCGTCCTGTATCCTCGGGAAATTTTATATATTGAAAGTATCAAAGGTTTGAAAAACCAAGTTATGGTCAAAACAACTACAGAAGATAAATTAGTGAATACTTCTTTAAAACAATTGAAGACAGAGTTAGAAAAGTATGCTTACTTTTTACTTTTAAAATCTTACTGTATCAACTTATCGCAATTGCAGAAAATTGATTCTGCTCATTATGTGTTAGAATTTTTCAACGGTGACTCCTTACTCGTTGGTCGAAAGATCTTTGAAAAGACAAAGGAACGTTTCCATGACTTCCAAAAAACTGCTTCGAGTTGATGAATAAGAGCTGAGACGTAAGCATAGCAGATTTCAGGGAGTGGGCCTTGAATCGGCTCCACTCCCTGAAATCGTTGATATGATTTTACGCTTCCTCTTCTGTAGGAGCATCTGTTAACGACCATGTGAATGTTGAAACGTAGTTGTCTACAGCATAATTGGATACAGGAACAAATAATTCCACTGATTGTCTCCCTTGTTCCGCATTTTCCCCTAGTGAATAAATCCATGTGCCAATCCCTTCATTTGCCCCTACAGTTACTAGATCTACTGCCTGATCTGCTGGGATCTCGATTCCTTCAGCGCCAGTTCCAGAAATGGTAGATGGCGTTCCACTGCTATTAGTTGCGCTATTTCGAATCACAGCATTTTTGAATTTCACCTTTGATCCAGTTAGTTTATTCGTATCAGATGTTGTTCCAATAAATTCTGTTCGTTTGACTGATAGTTTCCAACCGGCATAATTTCCGCTTTTATCCGTTACTTGTACGAAATTCTGTACTTGTGTGGGTGCCCCAGTACTGTCCGTTCCGCTTTGTAATGCAGCATATACTGTTTTTGCTGTTCCTAATTTGATTGTTCCGAAATCAAGATCTGGAGCTTGGTCAATCGTCAGTAATCCGGATGTTCCCTGATTTGGTTCGTCAGGTGTAAACGGCGTATCGGGATCATTTGGATCAACAGGAGGAACCGGAACGACGTCTTCAGGATTTGCGGCATCTGGTTTTGTTACAGAAATCGTTCCTTCTGTAGTGGCTGAGCTCTTATTCTCAGCAAAAACACTTTGTGTATATAATAATAGACTTCCAGCTAGAACGGTACTTAATGCAATTGTTTTTTTCATTTCTTTTTCCTTCTTTCTTTTAAAATAAATAATCCAGCAAATAAGCCAATAAGAATGACTCCAACAAGTATCAGCCATCGCCAGTCAAATGTTTCTGGCTGATTTTTTAAATCAATATCCTTTTCATTCAATTGGTCCGCTGCATCATCAGTTATTTCAAAATCAGTATGAAGATTCCAGCGTTTTTCTTTCCAAGCACCCTTCACAACCGCTTGATAATGTCCCGGAGCTAATTTTTTTCCTTCTAATGGGACAAGTAAATCAAAATTTGTATTGGGTGCTACATCTATTTTTTCTTTTTTTATTGAAAGGTAAGGTTCTTTTGAGTCTTTTTTGTAGATTTCAACCGATGTAGTCAAGCTGAACATATAAGAAGCATTTGGATTTTGAAGATTCACCTTAATCACATTTCTTCCATCGCTTTGATCCGCATAAGCTTTTTTTAATTTCAAATCTGGGGAAGACTCTTTTTCGCTATTTCGAATCAAGATCGCTTTCACTTGAGAAAACTGATTGACGACACCAACTGTACTTTTGTTAGAAACGTTCTCTTTTTTTTCTTGAAACGTGATCCCTCCTGCGACCACACCAGCCAGCTCTTTTTCTGGAGCTTTCAGTGAAAGTGTCTCAGTGACCGCACTTTGAGGAGGAACAGTTATTTCTCCCACTGTTTTTGCTAAGTTTTTCATATCATAACTTAATGTTTCATCTAATTTACTTTTTGATTCTCCATATTCGATCACACCGTTTGAATTCGTCGTAGCAGAGTGGATCAATGTCTCAACTGTTACTGGTTTATCTGTTCGGTTAAAGACCGTGTAGGGGATTTCCTGTGTTTTTCCAGGCTCCATCCTTACATTTATATATGTTTTGTCCTTATTGATCTGATTAGCCGGCAATTCAAAATCTACCGCAAAATTGAATTCGGAGGCATGGACAGGTGTCTGCCAAAGGATGAATCCAAGGAGAAGGATCAGAAGTAAAGAGCAGTTGTTTCGATGACTTTTATTCCATATTCGATTCATCAATCATCCTCCTTGATCTTTATTCTGTCGGCGCATCTGCTAATGTCCATGTCATCTCTGCTGAGTAATCACCAGCTATCTGATTTTCTTTAGTTAAGACAAGTTTAAACGCCCGACCGTTATTTAAATATTCTGAATAATCTGCTTGCGCATTCGTAGAATTTTGTCCTTCGACAATTTCCAGTTCTTCTTCATTCACTAATTGATACTCTTCGCCTTTCTTGAAATAAAGGACATCCTGCATAGAAAATCCTGAATCGTTTGTAAAGGGCTGAGATAGTTTTATTGTTAAGATCCATGGACTTTTTGTTTCTCGTTGGTCATAAATCCATAATTTTTCCTGCGCATCCATTTGGCCAAATGCTTCTTGCGTCAACCCAGTTGCTTTGATCTGTCCAAAATCGAGTTTGGAAGGGGCAAGAAATGAGAGACCACCTTCTACTACAATCTTCGCAGCAGGCGCAAAAGGCGGAGCATCATGATAAACAACTGGCGTATCACTTGGATTGTGATTCCCGATTTCATCGTTGGTACTTGGCTTGTTCTGCACACCCTTAGCAGCAGCTTCTCCTGCTTGGTCGTTTAATACGATTTCTAATATATCTCCTGCAAAAAGCTGATTTTCTGGGATAGAAAGAACAAATTTACCTGTATCATCAATAGTGGTTTCTGACAAAACAGCTTGATTTTTTTTCAATGAAACTAAGGATCCTGCTTCGCCTGTACCTGTGATTGAGCGAGAAGCTGCATTGATCAATGTGGTACTTAATTTAGCAGGCTCAGGAGGAATGACATCGACTGTCGTTTTGGCAGAGTCCAGTTCTGTCACTTCTTGGCCGCTTCTTACTTTTTTAGCAGCAACAACTTGCACTTGATCCTCCGTTTTTAATCTCTCATCATTGGGTACTTGAACTTCGAACAAGCCGCCTTGTTCGCCTTCTCCCCATGGGTTATATCCTGCCCCTTCATTTTCATCTGTTTGTCCTTGCGTGAGAGCAGTAATTTCTACAGGTGATTTCGTCGTATCTGCGTAAGTAATACGTAAAGTCACTTCTACTTCGCCTGTCCAAGCATCTCTTGGCTTTGCCTAGACACCTTCGGGAACAACGACATGCCCATAGATTTTTTTATCTGCATTCGTTGGCACTCTTAAGGATTCAGTCATCGGGAGCTGATTATTGGCACTGATTCGATTATAATTTTTCATTCCGGCACCTGTCTGAGCAAATTCATTTGTTAAACCTGCACTAGGGCTTGATACGAAATTGCCTAAGTCGGTCCCATTGATCGATAAGTCTGTCATATCAGAAAAATAATCCGGGTCTTTTTCAAAGTTATCGAATGTTGCGCCTGTTTTTCGCCATAAAGCGATTTCTGAATGGGCGATCTTTAAAGAAGAATCTCCATTTCCTTGGAATACCCAGCCGCCTATGCCATTGGTCTCGCTTCCAATCCGTTTGTTTTGGAAATCAAAATAGGTAGGAGATTCTAAGTCCACATTCAACACATCCCCACTGATGATGCCGGTCTTATCTTCCCCTGTTTTCCCGACCATGACTAAATAAGTTTTTTCACCTGCCGTAAAATTTAAATCAATATCTCCAGTTGTATCTACAGTTGCTCCGGAATCTGCGCGTATATCGATATTTGATTTTTCTCCAGTGACTGTAAAATCAGCTGAACCTGGACTTTCTAGAAAACCAGAAGCGTCATAAAATTGGATCGCTTGATTTCCTTGATTGAGTCTGTTCACGTAAGATTTGCCATCACCTGCATTTCTTACCCTCAATGAGCCTCCATTGGTTACTGTCAGCTTTTGCGTACCGTTCTCAAAACGAACTGCGCTGGAACGCCCACTCTGCTTATCGATGTCGATAACTGATCCGGCTCCTTCTACGATCAAAGAAAGGCCTTTTCCTACAAAAAGCATCCCATTGTTCCCGGGTTGATCGTCATCTCCAGCCATTTTGACCGAGATTTGTCCACCACTTGATACATGGATTTGACTAGAATCTCCTTGCAAGCGAAATCCGCACGTAGTTGCTGTATTGATGGTGATTTTCCCACCATTCGATACAGTGACTTTCGATCCTGAACCTCTCATTTGGATGATTCCGCGATTGTTGTCATTGGTAATATTGATCTTTGTATTTACCGAAAATTCGCTTCCCGAACCACTGACTTCAAACATGACATTACCAGGTAGCGTATCGACTGCCTCTCCTTCATCAATAACGCCATCTGCCCGATCATAATCAAGAGAGACCTTTGAACCGCTTAAGATATGGATTCCTGGCGCTGTTTTTCCACTACCAGTCTCATCTCCTGAATCTAGAAAACCGTAGAATTTCCCTAGATACGGTCCATAAAGTTGACTACCATTGATCACATTCAATTGATAGCTTCTACAAAAATAGGCTTTACCCGGAGCAGCATTAAGTCCTTCCTTCACTGGTTGGACATCCAACACACCGGAAACACCATCTAATGTGACAGTTGCACGAGGAGCGTAAATCAGTCCTAATTTGGACCCATCATACAAATCAAGTGTCCCGGTAAATTTTATTTCTCCCGTAAAATGATATCTGCTTCCCCAAAAATCGGTCATATAAGCAATGATAATGGCATTTCCATCGATATTTGGTGTCAATCCACCTGGATGTGCAGCTGTTCCTTTAAAATTCTGGAACTCGATCGACTGAGGTATCTCATTGATATAAATATGGTGTGTGCCGAAATTGTGAGCGAATCCACCAAAATCAATAACGATATCTCGTTTGATCTCTAATTCCCTGTCTAAAGTCAAAGGCTGAGTCAGTCGGATCTTAGTTACTGATTCGTCTGCGAGAAGCTGCGCCAGTTCTTCTGTTGTGGCAGCTTCGCTGTACCCATCCGATGAAACAGCTCTTGCCAGTGCCGCTTCACTGCTATCAGACGTTTGTTCAGCTACTTCTGAGGTCTCACTTGTCTTATTTTCTTCTTGCCTTTTATTAGTAGAAGCCTCACTTTGAGATTCTGTAGTTTCAGAAGTAATCGATTCTTCTGAAAAAGTAGTCTTGTCAAAACTTTGATTCTCTGATTGCGTTGATTCGTTTGTTTTCTCTACATCGGCAAAAACGGATGTCACCATCAAGAGAGGGAAGACAAACAAAATCGACGCAATCAGCTTTTTTACACATTGATTCATTCTCCACCATCCTCTCTGACGTTTTGACAATTTTATTTTATCGTTTTAATCTATTTCCAATTGTACTTTCATATTTAAAATATGTATTTTTATGGAAAAATTTTTCTATTAGGTGTAAATTTCTTTTTTGTACAAAAACATACTAAGATTAGAGGAGAACATCATTGACGAATGATGTTCTCCTCTATTTTCTATTTTTAGATTATAGTGAAGAGTGAAAGAAAGTTCGAACAAAGCCTTGAGGACTACGAGTCCCTATCAAAAACCGAACTTCTTTACTGTCATTTTAGAATCAGGTTTACGTATGTTGGGGCCATGAGCCCGTGTATAGGAAATTGGAATCGAAATGAAGCAGTAAAGTTCTTTCAAAACTTAAAAAGGAGGAAAACAAATGCCTTACATTCTTGCATTAGATGTTTCAATGGGACACAGCTACAGTGTCCTATACAAAGACGACACCTGCTTATTTGAAGACGAGATCGAACACACTCAAAAAGGATTTCATGCATTACTCGAAGAGATCCAGCACTTGCCTGAACGTCCATTGATTGTTTTTGAAGCAACGGGGATTTATTCCAGACCAGTCGAAAAGTTCTTTCAAGATCATCACTTTTCTTACTGTTTGTTAAACCCGTTAGAAGCGAAAAAACAGATGGAAGAAAGCACTTTACGCAGTTGGAAAACAGATAAATCGGATGCCCATCGGCTCGCACAGACTCATCTTAAAAATCAACGTCAACCAAAAGAAGTACAAAGCAATTTTTACTTAGAGATGCGCGATTTAGCCCGTTTTTATCAAGAAATTGAGAAGAAAATCACTCGTCTGCGCATGGATTTACACAACTGCCTTCAGTTGACTTTTCCAGAGCTTGAACAGTTCTTTTCAAACAGGCTGACCCCTTACGCATTGACATTGATCCGTCTTTTTCCCCATCCAGATTTTGTATTGGCATCTACTCGGACAAAAATAAAAAATAAACTGATCAACGAAACACGGAAAAAAATCTCCGCGAATCGTGCCGAGCAAAAGGCAGATCAAATCATCCACTATGCACAGTGTGCCTATCCAGCTGTTGAAAAAGACAGTATCCACTGTCAAAAAACGATTTATTACGCCGAACTTCTCCAAGATTTACTCGAACAAAAAGAAGCACTGGCGACACAAATGATCAAAAAAGCCGAAGGCTCTCCTTGCTTTTTGTTGTACAAAACATTCCCTGGGATCGGCGCACTCACAGCCGCTTTATTGCTCGGTGAATTAGGAGATATCACACGATTTAAAACCCATAAACAATTGAATGCCTTTGTCGGAATCGACATCCGACGGTATCATTCAGGTAAGTATACTGGCCAAGACCGCATCAATAAGCGTGGTAATCCCAAAGCACGGAAAATTATTTTCTTCACCATTCGAAATATGATTCGCCAGCAACGCGCAGCTCCTAATCATATTGTCGATTATTACTACAAATTAAAAAAGCAACCTATCCCTAAGAAAGATAAGGTTGCCACAGTTGCTTGTATGAACAAGCTTCTGAAATGTATGCACGCTATGGTTAGGGCACATACAGAGTACGACTATGCGTACGCGGTCTCAGTGGACCATTAACTAAACCACTTACAGTATACCACTTCTTTGCCCAGATCGAAAATTTTTTACGAACGGGGCTTTATTTGGTGTGCCTTGATTTTGTCGCTTTCGTTTATGAGCTATTTTTCTTACACCTTTTACTTGACTAATCATAGAAAAAGGCTGTGACAAAAGTCTTGTCACAGTCCCTTATCCCGAACAAGCGGTGTTCTACCGCCAACTCCTCGGTCACAACCTCCATTTTACCAATAAACCTGTAAATGTGAGGGCAATACTTTGATTGTCACAGGTAATTTATCCCCTTCATCTCCATCAACATTCGTCGTCAATTCTTCCTCATCAGCTAATGACACAACTAATTGCTCACAAGTAAGGTAGGCTAGATTTTTCGTTGATTCATCTACTCCTTTTAATAGGTCTGGCAATGTTTTAAGCGTATCGATCAAAGAAGAATCTTTTAAATAAACTAAATGGAGCTTACCATCATCCACTTTTGCATTTGGAAGCAATGTCTCAAATCCGCCAACTGAGTTAGTTAGTCCTATCAGTAGGGTACTACTCTCAATTTCTTCCTTCTTTCCATCAACTTCTACGTGAAATGAGTAGGATTGTGTGGAAGCTAACTGTTTGATTCCTGACATGAAATAAGCTAATTTACCAAATTTCGTCTTCTTCTCCGCATCTACATCATTGATTGCTTCAGGAATAGAGCCAATTGCAACGACATTCATAAAATAGTCATCATTTATTTTTCCAATATCCAATGGTTTGACTGATTCAATCGAAAAATGATTGATCGCTTCCTCAGGTTCTAGCGGTATCCCTAATGCTCGAGCCAAGTCATTCACCGTACCTAATGGGAAAAAGCCGAAATTTGGCCGATGGTCTTGTTCAGCGATTCCACTGATTCCTTCGTTAACTGTTCCGTCTCCGCCCATGACAAATACACTATGATACCCTTCCACAGCCGCCTCGCGAGTAAAGTTTTTTGCATCCCCTACTTTTTTTGTATGCAAGACGACCACTTCATCAAACACCGATTCCAATTTTGCTATCGCTAATTGCTCAAATTCCTTTGCTTGTTCACCGCCTGAACTGGGGTTTACCACTAATAAAACTTTTTTCATCACTTTCTTTCCCTTCTCATTGATTTCTTTAATATAACGATAGCATAAAGAAAAAAATTAGGCTGTGATGAAGTACTGTTCATAAAACATTCATTTATTTTTTGACAAAATAAAACAGCCATACTATGAAACTGAAGAAACTTAAAACAATGATATAGGAAATAAAAGAAAATGATAGGCGTTGTATACCTAATAAAGTAAAAATCTTAGGTGGCAGATAAAAACACAAAAATAGCAAGAGAATGTAATAGCGTTTCTTCCACTTTTTGTTATCAGACCTTATAGCGATCAGAGGAATACCAAATGCATAACTGAAAAACTCTTGATGTACTGTTAATATGTCACGACCTTGAATAATAAATGCGACAATCCCCGCTATAATTAGTGTGCCTAACACCAAAACGGAAAATTGATGAATATATTTTATATACAAATGATCCATTGTACTTCCTGCCTTTTTATTTGTGAGAAAAACAAATCCGTATACGTGAATAACTTCTAGAAATAAAAGAAATTTGCAAAACCACTCCATTTATCTACTTCTACGTACATTTTTTGACATCGTTTTCTTTATTTAAAATTATATAGAGAAATATCTAGGATGGCTATCTTGGATTCCAACTAAAACAAAGAATTGTTTAAATAAAAAGAACTAAATCAAGTAGTAATGAAACTACTGTTGATTTAGTTCTAATAAAAAGATTTAGATGAACGGTTTTATTGATTTAAATAGTTCATACTTTTTTATTTATTCCGCTTATTTACTACTTGCTGTACTGGAATCTGAAGTGAATGTACTCAAAACATTTTCAAAGTCTTTGTCTTTGACTTTCACATTAGCGTCTTTCAATACTTCTCCGATTACCTTATTTCTAAAGGTACTGTCATTCAATTTCGTTTCAGTCGCGATTTCTTTCAATTCTTTTTTGTATTTATCCATGTCGTTGCCTTTGTTTTGGTTTTTCACCATTTTGACCACGTAGTATTCTGTCGCGTAAGTTGAGGTATTAGTAGAAGTGATCACATCAGAAACTTGACCGTCTTTCAACTTGAAAGCTGCTTCTTTGACTTCTGTTGGAACCGTTGTAGTAGTGGAATCAAATTTTACTTTTCCGCCATCTTCTTTTGTCGTAGTATCAGTTGACTTGTCTTTAGCTAATTTAGAGAAATCGTCTCCCTTATCAGCAGCTTTCTTCACATCTTTTGCATCGTTTTCACTTGCTACTTGGATGATTTGAGCTTCTACTTCTGGATGGAAAGTTTTCCAAGCCGTTTTTAAATCTTCATCAGTCAATTTGATATGCTTCTTTAGACCTTCTTGGAAGGCTAATCTTTGTTTGATACTGTCTTTGAATGTTTCTTTTGTTAAGCCAGCTGTCTTCAATTGTGAATCAAATGAATCACCCAATTGTTTCTTTGTTTGATCATATTGAGAATCGACTTCTTTAGTTGATACGTCATCTCCGTATTTGTCTTCAAATACTTGATAAACGATCAACTGTTGCACAGTGGAATCTGCTCCTTGCATTTTTTTCAAGCTATCCATTACTTCTTGTTCGCTGATTGTGCCGCCTTTATAACTAACGGCTGTTTTTTCACCAGCATTCGTACAGCCTGACAATAAACCAGCGCCTAGTACGATGGCAAGTGCTAAAAATCTTTTCTTCATTTATTTGTTCTCCTACTTTCGTTTTTTGCGAATTGCTAAAAACAAAGGTGCTCAAGATGAGAAACATCTAGAACACCTCTACTAATCTGCTTGATACGGCCTGAATAGATAGAAGTCTATACCATCCAGAAAGTTCGCTCAGCAGAATAAATGTCAAGTAGCATATCACACCTTAATATACTACTTCTTTTGTTATCGTTTTTCAAGTCTATCTTGCGTTATGCTTTTGGCAAAACTGTGAATCCTTAGAACAAGTGCTATCATTTTTGTTCTTTCTTTACCGCTGTTGTCATCTTAAAAATAGACTCTTTTATGTCCGATTTTTTAGACATTTTTTTGTTGTTTTTAATGAAAAAGGTTGATTTTTCATTTGTTTCCTAAAGCATGATCTTCTTGTTTCCTATTTTGGTCAGATACGGATCATGCGTGACCACGATAACTAACGTACCTTGGGAAGCCTGTTGCGATAAGATTTCAACGACTTGCTCCTTATGTCGTTTATCTAATGATCCAGTTGGTTCATCGGCTAAAATGATTTTGCTATTCTTCAATAAGACTCTCGCACAGGCGATTCTTTGCTTCTCACCACCAGATAATGTGTAGATAGGCTTACTTAGCTTCTTGTTTATATTTACTATTTTCAATGCCTCATACTTTGCTGTTCGCTTATCTGAAACATTTAAATTCGAAAACTTCAATCCAATATCTAAATTAAAATCAATCGTTTCATATTCAATCAACCCAAAATCTTGAAAAAGAAAAGATATGATATTTCTTTTTATCAAGCGCTTCTCTCTTCCAGTTAATTGTTTCGTCTCTTGATCGAACAAATAGAATTGTCCTGAACTGAACCGATTATTCAATCCTAATGTATTCAATAACGTACTTTTACCTGCTCTACTTTCTCCAACAACAGTCACAAGATCTCCAGCATCCGCAGTGAAACGATCCAAATGAAGAATCGTTTTGTTTCGAATGATTTTTTTCGCACCTTTTATCACTATCAACGGATCCAATTGTTAACCTCCATTCATCAACAATAACTGACTTTTCTTTTCTGTAGACAAAATAAAAACAACTGAAAGAATAGAACCAATGAAACTAAAGAAAAAAATATTAAAAAGATATTTAGGCTCTCTTTCTATAAGAAAAAGGAAGATTACACTTGTCGTCCCCCATTTGATGAGGTTCATCATGAAGAAATCTTTATACGTTTCAAAGAGCGAATAACCACTTGAACGAAAGATAGCGATTTTCCGACAATTGTAGACAAAATATATGCATAACATGACATAGCTCAACAAGAAGAAAGAAAAGAAAGTGCGTAAAAATATCTGTATCAAGTAATGAAATGATCTGCTTAACACTTTGACAGCTATCTCTTCAGTCTGAGTATACGGAAATGATAACTGCAAGTTATCACGTAACTGACTTTCTTCAATCAGCTCAAATAACCTTTCTTTCGACAAAGAGCCTATCTTGATCTTTAACGGCGGATAGATTTCTCCGCTGAGAATATTCCTTTCCCAATACGTACTGTTTTTCAATGTCAGTATTTCAACAACTGGATAATGTTCGATCCATGGGATAGAAGGAATAAATGTATAAATGGGTTGACTGTTTTTTATAAATAGAATTTTTGGTTCTTTTTCACTGATTTCTTGATAATATTCTGTTATTTGCGCTAGGTCATTTTTTAAATCTGTATATCTATATCGTTCAGGGATCAATATAACAGGGTGTGTTTCTTCTTCGGTTATTTGGATCAATCTTCCAGAGACATCAACCAAAGGAAATTTCTTAAGATAATTTAGATTTATTTTTATCCTCAGCTACCGAATCAATAGAACCAACATTGCCAGACGAACCTCTTGTTATCAAGAAATCTTATTCATCAAAACAACCCTTCTCACTCAAAAAGACACTATCTTTCTTTCTGCTCGTCTTTTGTTTGGTCTATCTTTTTCTTATCAATTATCAATACAAAAATGAAACGATTGATCGATTCAATCCTTTTTTGAAACCACAAATCGGCTATACCACACTCCCTGTAGGATACGTGGATAATTCCATCGAACATTGGGTATGTAATGATATCTTTGGCCATGGTACATGGCTGTCTTTTCACGCTGGAGAGGTAGAAAAAGAGAAAAACCATGCTGTAATCAAACACAAAGGAAAACACGTCATGAACGTTCGCCTGCTCACTTGGGAAGCCATTCCCTCAGATTACCAAGAAATCCTCAGCCAAGACTATGACGACGCCTTAAAAAGAAGCCCTCAGGAGCCGATAGGCATTAAGTAGGAGATGAACGTAGAGATAGAACAATGCACATGATCTTATCAAAAAAACAAGGGTACAAATTAATTGAAAAAGCTTTGAGATGAAAGTTCCTAAATAAAAAAGTTCAGAATGATAGGTAAAAAAATGACTGACTATTCTAGTATTAGGCTATTTGTATTATTCTTCTGTTATTTTTCTATCAAAAAATCCAGAAATAACTAAATATAGGTATTTCTGGCTTATAGTATAATATTTACGCCACAGCCTCCCAATGATTCTTTTTGGAATCATAATCAAGGACGAACATACACAAAAATATTTTGCCCATTCGATCCGAATAGATTAACGACTAATCTAGTAAGTAATATAGATTGGTACGTGGTCAAACCAGCAAATGGAAAAGTTATTTAAGCAATTAATTTTTTCTGTTTAAACTATGAAGTTAAGTTCATTGATTAATTTTCTGAAGATATTAGCTTAATAAAAAGTTGTCTATTCTACCCCAAGGGCTTTAAAGACAGCATCTTCCGGCGTTTGATAAAAAATCAAATTAAAGGTACCCATTAATTCTGGGGGTACAGTTCCAAATCCAAATAGTGATACCTGACGCAATGGTGTGAAGAAATAGCAGCAACCAAGGCTAGAAAACTTTGGAAAAATACGGAAAAATTAACCAAAAAATTATAAAGAGGATATGTTGAAAAATTCTTTATCTCCAAATAAGAAGAAAAAAGCCAACTGAAATTGGCTGACAGATAATTTTGAGTTTAGAATTCCCGCAGAGAAAATTCATTTATTACTACTTGTTGATTATCACGATATTGCTATCATTAGTTAGTCCATTAAATTCAAGCTTAATGCAGGATCAGTAAATAATATGTTAAGTGCTAGACTCGCTACCCGCCAAGTCAAAGTGAATCCAATCGTTTATTCTAATCGTGATACTCATTACCGACGGCCCAATTAGTTCGAACAAATGGAAGAAGTGAATTTATCTCGCTCCATTTCTAAAAAGGTTACTCACTAGCAAGCTCAGCCTTCGCAAGTTTGTTTGGCATCATAATCAACGAATAGGATTATATTGAGTGCTCAGTCCTCTCTAATAACGGAAAAGAATGTATTTAGTAAAAAGGGAAGAAAATTATCCCCATCCCCTTTCATACATTTTATTATTGTCGTTCGCACTCAAAGTAGTGACTAAAAAATGTTGCTTGAGCTACTAGTAGAATTTGAACAATCTAGTAGTAAACATTCAAGTCTTTAGATTCATCAGACAAATGGATAATATTAGCTGTTCAGTTCATTATTTCTGGACGGTCGTTTGTTTTAAGTTAATATACTGATGAATAAAAAAATGCTCGAAACGCTTTAATATAAACGTTTCGAGCAATGAATTAGTTGTTATCCAACAGACCCTTCCATCTCATAACTGATCAATCGGTTGAGTTCGACTGCATATTCCATTGGAAGTTCTTTGGTGAATGGTTCAACAAAGCCCATGACGATCATTTCAGTGGCTTCAGATTCGGTCAGGCCTCGGCTCATCAGGTAGTAGAGTTGTTCTTCTGAGATTTTTGAGACTTTGGCTTCGTGCTCTAAAGAGACTTGGCTGTTGTGGATCTCATTGAATGGGATCGTATCGGATTTCGACCATTCGTCCATGATGATCGTGTCACATTCGATATGAGAAATCGAACTCGCACTGTTTTTGGCAAAGGTTACTTGTCCTCGATAGTTTACTTCGCCGCCGTCTTTTGAAATTGATTTAGAGACGATAGAACTAGAAGTGTTTGGTGCGTTGTGGATCATTTTTGCACCCGTATCTTGGATTTGGTTTGCTCCTGCAAAGGCGATGGAGAGCATGGTGCCTCGTGCACCTTTTCCATCTAAGTAAACACTTGGGTATTTCATCGTTGTTTTTGCACCTAGGTTTCCGTCAATCCATTCAACGGTTGCGCCTTCGTAAGCTTTTGCTCGTTTGGTTACTAAGTTGTACACATTGTCTGACCAGTTTTGGATCGTGGTGTAACGGCAATACGCATCTTTTCTTGTAAAGATTTCTACGATGGCGGCATGCAAACTATTACTTGAATAAGTAGGTGCCGTACAGCCTTCGACATAGTGGATGCTTGCTCCTTCGTCAACGATGATCAGCGTACGTTCGAATTGCCCCGTGTTTTCCGCATTGATCCGGAAGTACGTTTGTAATGGGACATCGACTTTGACGCCTTTTGGCACGTAAATAAAGGTCCCGCCTGACCATACGGCTGAATTCAGCGCCGCTAATTTGTTGTCGGTTGGCGGTACAAGTTTTGAAAAGTACTCTTTGAATAATTCAGGGTATTCTTTCAAAGCAGAGTCAGTGTCAGTAAAGACGATCCCTAATTTTTCGAATTCATCTTTCATATTATGGTACACGACTTCTGATTCATATTGTGCGGAAGCACCGGCTAGATAAGCTCGTTCTGCTTCTGGGATACCGATCTTCTCAAATGTATCTTTGATTTTTTCTGGTACGTCTTCCCAGTCACGAGCGGGTTTGTCACTTGGTTTTTGGTAATATTTGATGGCATCGAAATCGATGTCTGAAAGGTCGGGTCCCCATGTTTGCATTGGCATTTTATTGAATGTTTCTAGAGATTTCAGACGGAATTCAAGCATCCATTCTGGTTCGCCTTTGATTCTTGACATCTCACGGATCACTTCTTCTGTCAAGCCTTCTCCTGTACTGAAAACCGGTTCGACATCATCGTGAAACCCGAATTTATATTCTTCTAATTCTGGTACGCCCATGTTCTCACTCCTCTTCCTTGTGGTAATGATGGAAAGCTGCGGTACCATCGTTTTTCATTGCTTTTCCTAGTGCTTTCCAGGCAAGTGTCGCACATTTGATCCGAGCGGGAAATTTAGCTACACCACCAAGCATAGCAGCATCGCCTAATTGGTCGGGATCTTGGACTTCTTTTCCTTGGACAAGCTGTAGAAAGTCTACAGTTAAATGTTCTGCTTCTTCTATTGATTTTCCAATGACGGCATCTGTCATCATCGAGGCACTTGCCGTACTGATGGAGCAGCCGCTGCCGTCAAAGGCGATATTTTTGATGATTCCGTCTTTTACATCGACTTGCAATTCGATCACATCTCCACATGTGGGGTTGTTCAATTCGATCTTGCTTGTCGAGTCGGTCAAGCTTCCACGATGATGCGGATGGGAAGAATGATCCAAGATCACTTGACGGTATAAATTGTCTAATTTAGATAGTCCCATGTTGGAAAAACTCCTTTGTTGCCATGATTGCTTCAACTAAACGGTCGGCGTCGTGCGTCGTGTTGTAGAAATAAAAGCTGGCGCGAGCAGTCGCTGATACTTCAAGGTACTTCAATAGCGGTTGTGCACAATGATGACCTGCTCTAACGGCTACCCCTTCCATGTCTAAAGCTGTCGCGACATCATGGGGATGTAACCCATCCAAATTGAACGCAACGACTCCTGTCCGAAAATTCGGGTCTTGCGGACCATAAACAGTCAATCCATCGATTGCTTGTAATTTTGGCAACACATAAGCGGCTAGTTCTTCTTCATATCGATGGATATTGTCCATGCCGAGTTCTTGCAAATAATCGATTGCATGGCCGAATGCGATAGCGCCAGCGATATTTGGTGTCCCTGCTTCGAATTTCCAAGGTAGTTCTTTCCATGTACTGTCGTATAATTCGACAAAATCGATCATTTCGCCACCAAATTCAACGGGTTCCATTTCTTCTAACCATTTTCGTTTACCATATAAGACACCAATACCTGTTGGTCCGCACATTTTGTGTCCACTGAAAGCAAAGAAATCACAGTCTAGTGCTTGAACATCAATGGTCATGTGCGGGGCAGACTGTGCACCATCTACTACGATGACCCCGCCGTTTTCATGGACAAGTTCAGCTAATTCTTGAACAGGATTGATGACACCTAAGACATTGGATACATGAGCAATGGAAACGATTTTGGTTTTGTTCGTGATCTTTTTCGCTGCATCCTCCATATCCAGGAAGCCTTCTTCTGTTAGATCGATATATTTCAGGACGGCACCTGTTCGTTTTGCCAACTGCTGCCATGGGATAACATTAGAATGATGTTCCATGTAAGAGAGCACTATCTCGTCTCCTGCTTTGATATAGCGGTCGCCGAAGCTTCTGGCTACCCAATTCAAGCTTGTCGTCGTACCACGAGTAAATAGAACTTCTGCTGTTTCTTCTGCATGGATGAATGCCCGTACTTTTTCTCTTGCTTGCTCATACTCATGGGTTGCGCGTTCTGCTAACGTATGGACACCGCGATGAACATTGGCGTTATCGTGTTCGTAATAGTGCGCTAATGACTGGAGCACTTGTTTTGGCTTTTGGGTCGTCGCTGCATTATCCAGATAAACGAAAGGTTCATCATTGACGTCTTGAAATAAAATAGGAAAATCATTGCGTAGCTTTTTAGCATCGATCATCCATTCAACTTCCCTTCGATTACTTCGACTAATTCTTTCCGAACTTGTTCTACAGGGATTGCTGTTAAGACAGAACCGAGGAATCCTCGAATCACTAAGCGCTCTGCTTCTTCTTTATGCAATCCTCGACTCATCAGATAGTACATTTCTTCTGGATCAACTCGTCCTACACTGGCAGCATGTCCAGCAGTTACTTCGTTTTCATCGATCAAAAGAATAGGATTCGCGTCACCACGTGCTTTGTCAGAAAGCATCAAGACACGGCTTTCTTGTTGGGCATCTGCACCTTTTGCCCCTTTCAGGATGTGGCCAATACCGTTAAAGGTCAATGTTCCTTTTTCTCGGATCACTCCGTGTTGCAAAATATGCCCGATTGTATGAGGGACTTTATTGGTTACTCGTGTATCGATTCCTTGGATTTGTCTGCCCGAGCTGATTGCCACGATTTTGACTTCTGCGTGTGCACCTTCTCCTGCTAAATCTGAGTCAAAGTCAGCGATCACATGACCGTCATTCATGACACCAATTGCCCAGTCGACAGAAGCATCTCGTAAAATGTGCCCACGGCGATTCATATAAGAAGTAATATTCTCTCCTAATTGATCTACAGCTGAATATTTGATTTTTGAACCAGCTTTAGCGATGACTTCCACGATGATGTTACCTGATGATTTTGCTACTTGTTCTTTGGTTGTCTGGAAACGTTCCAGATAAGAAAATTCACTATGTTCATCTGCCACGATCAACACATGCTTGAAGAAGTGCTCATCAGATGCGCCATCTTGAATGAATAAGGACTCGAGTGGTTCATCGATCACGATATTTTTAGGCACATACAGGAAAATACCGCTGTTCATAAAAGCTACATGGAGTGCAGTCAATTGGTCTTCGTCCATGTTTACTGCTTTTTTCATATAATATTCTTGGACTAGTTCTGGGTATTCGATCATTGCAGTGAATAAGTCAGTAAAAATGACTCCTTTTTCTGCTAATTCCACAGGCAGTTGTTCAAAAATCGTCCATGAACCTTGTTGGACAAGCACAGGATTGTCTTTCATTGCATCAAATGCCGGAATCGTGCCTGTTTCACTGATAGTTTGTGTTTCTTTCACATCGAATAACGACCAGCGATGGAATTTCACCCGATCGATATGCGGCAATGGCAGTTCATCTGCTTTTGTTAGTGCGTCTTGACGGAAGGTTCTCATCCAATCAGGTTCGCCTTTACTTAAAGAAAAATCATTTACCGCGTTAAGATAATCGAGCCAGTTTTTTTCTTTCATTCTTGCTCCCCCTTACGCTTCTTCTTCTTTATAGTCGATTCCTAATTCTTTACTGATTCCAGCGTAGCCTTCTGCTTCCAGGCGTTTAGCTAAGTCAGCATTTCCTGTCATGACTACTCGACCTTCCATCATGATGTGGACGACGTCAGGTGTGATATAGTTCAATAATCGTTGATAGTGGGTGATGATCAATGCACCGAAATTGTCTCCGCGCATTTCATTTACTCCTTTAGCAACGACTTTCAAAGCATCGATATCCAGACCCGAGTCGATTTCGTCTAAAATCGCAAATGTTGGTTCTAACATCAACAATTGTAGGATCTCATTCCGTTTCTTTTCCCCGCCAGAAAAACCTTCGTTCAGATAACGTTCAGCCATTTCTTCTGGCATATTCAATAAAGCCATTTTTTCATCTAACTTTTTCAAAAATGCCATAACAGAGATCTTGTCGTTTTCATCACGTTTCGCATTGATTGCTGCACGCATGAATTCCGCATTCGTGATACCTGGTATCTCACTTGGATATTGCATAGCTAAAAACAAGCCAAGTCGTGCACGTTCATCTACTTCCAAGTCTAAAACATTTTTTCCGTCAAACAAGATTTCACCTTCTGTTACTTCATAGTTTGGATTGCCCATGATAGCGGCAGATAAGGTTGATTTTCCTGTGCCGTTAGGTCCCATGATGGCGTGAATTTCTCCGGTTTTCATTGTTAGGTTTACGCCTTTAAGGATTTCTTTTTCTTCGATCGACACATGTAGATTTTTTATTTCTAAGACAGACATGCATTATACCCCCAAATTCTCTTTCGTTCTCACTCATTTTAGACTAATTGAGAATGAAGCGCAATGATCTTCCTTACTAAAATCAAATATCTTTTATTGATTATTAAACAATTTTGATTTCTAAATTAGAATAGGTATAAAAAAGATGAGGAATAAGCCGTTACAGACTTATTTCTCATCTTTTTTGTTTCATTCCTTATTTTGCATCAGCCTTTACTGGTTTAACAGAGCCGCCCCATTTGTCTGTGATCCATTCTTGGACTTCTTTACGGTGAAGCACTTCAATCAGTTTTTTGATTTTGTCACTGTCTTCATCACCTTTGCGAGTCGCAATGATATTCACGTAAGGAGAGTTGTCTTTTTCAAGTAATACGGCATCTTCTAATGGATTCAATCCTGCGCCATAAGCGAAGTTTGCATTGATTGCGACTAGGTCACCTTCATCATTTTGGTACGTAGAAGCTAAAAGTGATGGGTCGATCGTATGGTTGAACTTCAAGTTCTTAGGGTTTTCTGCAATATCATCGAATGTTGCTGTTTCCAGATCTACTCCATCTTTGACTTTGACTAGCCCAGCATCTTGTAAAATCGTGATGATGCGTCCCCAGTCTGATTCAGAATTCGAAGTGATGATCGTTGCACCATCTTTTAGTTCAGAAACATCTTTGACTTTTTTAGAGTACAAGCCCATTGGTTCGATGTGGACAGCACCGGCATTGACAAAGTCATACCCTTTTTCTTTGATTTCTTTGTTCAAATAAGGAATATGCTGGAAGTAATTGGCATCGATATCGCCTTCTTCCAAAGATTGGTTCGGTAAAACGTAGTCATCGAATTTGACGATTTCAAGAGCGATTCCTTCATCTTTCAATAATGGTTTCACATGTTCCAAAATCTCTGCGTGCGGTGTCGGCGAAGCGCCGACTTTCAATGTCGTGTCGTCTGCTTTATTTGCTGAATCTTTGCTGTCGCTGTTGTTACCGCATGCTGCTAATCCTACAGTCAGCAAAAGCGCTGCTGCTAATCCAAAAATCTTCTTTTTCATATCCTATATCCCCCTATATCCTATTATCTTTTGTCTGTTTTCTTAGTTAAGAAATCACCGATTCCTTGAACGATAAATACGATTAATAAAATAATTAAAGTCGCAACGAATGTCACTGTCAGATTACCACGTTGGTATCCTTCCTGCCAAGCAAGACCTCCAAGTCCACCTGCGCCGATCGCTCCGGCCATGGCGGTAAATCCGATCATCGAGATCGTTGTAACTGTTAATCCAGAAATCAACGCGGGAATACTTTCAGGTATCAAGACCTTCCAGATGATTTCCCAGTAACTTGCTCCCATTGCATCTGCTGCTTCCAGTACGCCAGGGCTGACTTCACGAAAAGCAATCTCTACTAGACGGGCATAAAATGGTGCCGCGGATAAAACAAGAGCTGGAATGGCTGCTTGCGCACCTAGCATAGTGCCTACGATTGCTTTAGTAAATGGAATGATCAAAACCATCAGAATCATAAATGGTGTTGACCGGAAAATATTACTGATGATCGATACGATCCCGTAAATGATTCGAGCATACGGTTTGTTTTTGCGTCCAATAGAGTAAAGGATCAATCCCAAAACTAATCCGATGATCGTCACTAAGACCATTGAGATCAATGTCATATATAGTGTATCAAGGATGGCCTGATTCATCGTTTCCGGATTGATTTGTTTAAAATCTAGATATGTTTCTGAAAAGCTTTTATCCACGATGGATCACCTCAATTCCTACTCCTTGTTCTTTAATGAACACTTCTGCTTGATCTAATTCTTTGGTTTCACCTGTCATCAAGACAGTCAATGAACCAAAGGAACCTTCTTTTACTTGTTTGATTTTCCCGTATACGACATTGACATCAATGTTATAGCGTCGAATCGCTTGGGAAATGACTGGCTCGTTGGCATTTCTTTCGCTAAAGGTCAAAGTTGCCAAACGGCCGCTTGGATTTTCTTTGATGAGTTCAGCTAATAGTTCTGTCGAATCAGCTTCTGGTTCGATGTCTTGTTGTACAAAACGTTTGGTTACTTCTTTTTTCGGTTGTCTGAAGACAGTCAACACGTCTCCTTCTTCTACGACTTTCCCCAACTCCATCACAGCGACTTTGTTGCAGATTTTGCGGATCACATTCATTTCATGTGTGATCAAGACGATGGTCAAATTCAATTTCTTATTGATTGCTAACAATAAGTCTAATACTTCTTCTGTTGTTTGCGGGTCCAATGCACTCGTAGCCTCATCACAAAGCAGGATCTCAGGATCATTTGCCAATGCTCGTGCGATACCGACACGTTGTTTCTGTCCGCCGGAAAGTTGTGAAGGATACGCTTGTCCGCGTCCTTCTAACCCGACTAAACGCAACAATTCTTCTGCTCGTTCTTTTCGTTTGCTCTTTGGTACACCAGCTAATTCCAACGGCAGCTGGATATTTTCAAGTACAGTTCTTGACCATAACAGGTTGAAATGCTGGAAGATCATACCGATTTTCTTTCGGAATGTACGTAATTCTTTGTTTTTTAATTTTGTGATATCTTGATCGTTTACGATCACTTCGCCGCTCGTGGGAAGCTCAAGTCCATTCAGGAGTCGAACTAATGTACTTTTTCCTGCGCCAGAATAGCCGACGATTCCATAAATATCCCCTTTTTCAACGTTTAGTGAAACGTCATTGACGGCTTGGATGTTTCCGTTTTTCCCATTGAATGTCTTTTTGACATTCGTTAGTTGGATTAATGACATGCCATTCACATCTTTCTCTTATGATTTTTCAAACAAAAAAGCCTTCGCCCTCTTGCCTTAAGCAAAAGGACGAAAGCTTGAACTTCCGTGTTACCACCTTGATTTACCGTTACTTCGCAATAACAGCCTCTTCCAGTACTTGGACTTAGCTTCTTTCCGTATACTGTCGCGCTGTAACGGGCACTCCCGTAGTAAGTTTGCTTACGCTCGCTTACTCTGCTCTAAGACCATCTTCCATCTCATTTTCGTTACCCATTTTCAGCAAACAGGGCTCTCTTCAAACGTCCGTGACATGTACTCTTCTTTTCAAAGCTTTCTCGTTTCATATAGGATTGCTTATGATTATAGCAACTGGAAGAATCAGTGTCAACTTTTTTCAAGTGATTTTCTGATTTTATAATTCGTCAAATTCTTTTGGATCAACATCTTTGAAACTTAAGATCCACGCATTCATTTCATCTGAATCATTCAAGATATTGATATCTTCACCGATTTTATCATTCACAGAAGAAACTGTACCCGTTAGCGGGCTAGCAAATTCATTGACAGCTTTTTCCGCTTCGACTTCGATCAGAGGTTCATCTTTTTTTAGCGATTGTCCTGCTTTTGGCAAATTGGCAAACGTGATGTCTCCGAGTTCTTCTTGCGCTTCATTTGTCAAACCAACACAGTATTCTTTTCCATTAAATAAGATCCAAAGGTTGTCCTTTTTCTTCAAATGTTTGCCTGCCATTTTATATCAGTTCTCCTTCATAAATTTTTTCATTGAATCCAATTGCAACAAGCTGGTCCTCTTGCACGATCAGCGGCCGCTTGATCAGCATGCCATCTGTCGATAAGACTTGGCTTGCTTTTGAAGCCGTAAACTCGCCTACTTGATCTTTCAGTCCAAGTTCCCGATATTTCATCCCGCTTGTGTTGAACAGGCGACGGATTGGTACTTGACTCGTTTCTAGCCAAGTCTCAATCGTTGAGGCCTTCGGTACTTCTTTGATCATATCAACAGTTTGATAACTAACGCCATGCTGGTCTAACCACGCTTTGGCTTTTTTGCATGTTGAACATTTCGGGTACCAGTAAAAGGTGTACAATTTTCTTACCTCCTTGAAGATCTTGCAGGTGCTTCATTTTGGTATCTCATCGATAATATCAACCCGATACCGATCATGTTCCCTAAAATCGAAGATCCTCCTTGGCTAATGAAAGGCAATGGGATCCCTGTTAAAGGAAGTAATCCGATATTTGCTCCAATGTTCTCAAAGACATGGAACAGCAGCATCATGATCAAACCGCTTGCGATATAGGCGTAAAATTCATTATTCGTATCGAAACACACCCGAATCATACGATAAATCAAAATAAAATACAAGAAAATGACGAATGCACCACCGATAAAGCCGAAGTTTTCACCGATAACGGTAAAAATCATATCGGACTCACGAACAGGCACATAAATATTGCTTACATTGAATCCTTTACCAAACAAGCCACCGGTGCCGATTGCCAAAAGTCCTTGTGCCGGCTGATAACTCATCCCAGACGTATCATGGAAAGGATCCAGCCATGAATCAATACGTGCAAATTGATAAGATTTGAAACCAACTTTGTAAAGCAAGTCTCTTCCGCCTTCAGTCGTCACTAAGAAAATCGTTCCTGCACCAACGACTACTGCTAAGATCACTACAGGGGCGATAATACGCCAAGAGATCCCAGACATCAAGAATATCCCGCCGAAGATCGCAAGGAAGACGAGCATCGTCCCAAAGTCATCTTGGGCCATGATCAACGCTAAAACCGGTATCGTCACGATCAAGAGCTTCCCAATCAGCCAAAAGTCCGATTTCATCGTCCGTTCTTTTACTTGCGTATTATGTTTGGTCACGATCAGCGCCATCATCAAGATATACGCGATCTTCATTAGCTCTGCTGGCTGGAAGGTGAACGCACCGAATCGGAACCAGTTTTTAGAACCTGTAGAATCGGCTAAATTCTTGTCATAGAATTCCAGTAAGAGTCCCATTACTACTAACCCCAAGCCATAAAGGTAAGGAGTCAGTTTCCAAATCCATTTGGAATTCAAATGCATGATGACAACGATTGCTGCCGCCCCAACTAAATACCAGACAACTTGCATCCCTACGCCTTTCAAGACTGCTGGATTGTTCGGATCATGGCTAAGTGCTACATATAATGAGAGCAGACCAATCAAACATAACAGAAAGACTGGTAAAATCACGCCATAATCAATACGATTATCGTTCGAAGCTTTTAATTTTTTTTCCATGTTTCATCCCTTTTCTTAAAAACCATACTGCTGATTATTATAGCGGTCCAGTTAGATAATGGAAAGTCTTTCCACAGACATTTGGGAAAAATTAACTTTCCGTTTGTGCAGCTGCTTGAGCAAACGAAGGGCAAAAGCCTACTGCTTATCTTTAGTGTATCATAGAACTTTTTTTGATACATGCAATTATCTATCAGCTGAGATTCTCCTCGCTGTGAGAAGTTTCTGTGCTTTCATTGTATCGAAGGATCTCTTCAGCAATCTCTAACAGCTGATCAGAAACCAGATTGGTTCGTTGGATGAAATAAAAATACCGATGGAAATTCAACGGAATCATTGGCACGTCTTTTGGCACAGAGCGCTTAGATAAAATCGAGCGTCCGATGCCTTCCTTCAGCAACGCAACGATCACATCATTGCTTTTCACGATCATTTTCTTATCTTGGATGTTCATTTCTTCAAAATAACGTTGTGTGTAATGAAAAACGCCAGAATTTGCTTCTCTTACAAGCCACAATTTACTTTTTGGGTCCCCAGCAATGACTAGCTGGTCTTCCATCAAAGAGTACCTTTGTACGCCGGAAGTCTCTAATGGCTTTTCGATAAAACCAAAATCGGATTCATGTTTCGCTACTTGTTCTAATGATTCATGTGAATTCGCGATCTCGATCTCAAAATGCACTTTAGGAAACCTTTTGATCAGATGTTTCATCAACTGAGGCAAAAGATAGACAGCAAATGTGTGGGAAGCAACGATCCGACATACTTCTTCTTCATTTTGTTCATTGAGCAATTTTTGCTGGGTCTCTTCCCATTCTTCTAATAAAACCAGCGTCCGCTCGTATAATAAATCGGCTTGCTTAGTTGGAAGCATCTCTTTTCTGCCATTACGCTGAAAAAGATCAATATTCAACTCCCGCTCTAATTGTTTGATTTGATTCGAGACGGCTGGCTGAGATAAAAACAGTACTTCTGCTGCTCTAGAAAAATTTCTTGTTTCATATACTGCTCGAAAAGTCGTTAATAACTTAAACATGGCACCACTTCCATAACTTTTTATGATAATTACTATAAAAACTATTTGATTTAAATATACAAAAAACCATCTATAATAGAAATGTACAACAAAACAGTTGCTGATCCAACTAGTAACTCAGACAAGACAATCAGCTGTCTGCTTTGCTCGTAATCATACAGACCTATTCATTTTACAATGTATTCGTTCATCTTGGTACTAAAATCTATTAAATAAAAAGGAGAATATATATATGAAGAACTTTTTGAAAATTATTCCGATCCCAATCTGCGGGTTGATCCTTGGGTTAGCTTCCCTTGGAAATCTGTTTAAAGACTATCACCATGTCGCTTTAGGCAATCTAACTGGCGGTATCTCAATGATTCTTATGATATTCATTTTTGTTAAATTGTTTATCTTATTTGAGCATACGAAACAAACGTTGCATGATCCGATCATCGCCTCCGTTTCACCAACTTTTACGATGTCACTCATGGTTATTTGTACTTATTTTGTTTCATATGAAAGTATTGTACCGATTGTCAAATTCATTTGGTTGTGCGCAGTTATTTTCCAAGTGATACTGGTCTTTTATTTCAATTATCACCATGTCATCAAAGCTGATCTTTCTATTGAAGCAATTTATCCAAGCTGGTTTATCATTTATGTTGGGTTTGGGGTCATCACTGTAACTGCTGGGAACTTCTTCCCACTTATTGGAAAAATCTTCTTTTGGATTTCATTGGTCTGCTATGCGTTCTTATTGCCAATCATCATCAAACGCGTCTTTTTCGTAAGAAATATGGCTCATCCGACACGTCCGCTGATTACGATCGTTGCAGCACCTGGTTCTCTTTGCCTGACAGGTTACCTGAAAAACTTTGCAGAACCTAACTTTTATCTTGTCGTAGCGTTGTTCGTTTTATCTCAAGTATTGTATTTCGTTGTGCTGTCTATGCTGCCACGCTTGTTCAAGCTTCGTTTTTATCCAAGCTACGCAGCCTTTACATTCCCACTTGTTATCTCTGCAACAGCTCTATTTACTACTGTTCATTACTTCAACAGTTTAGGTATTTATAGTAGCGTATTAGATTTCTTAAAAATTGCGGAATGTCTGTTTGCAAGTGTAGTTGTCTTCTACGTGCTTGCTCATTACGTACGTTTCTTAACTAAAGAACATAGCAAACATGGAAAATTTGTTTCTAAAAAAATCCCTTCATAATTGATTCGATTGGCTGTGACAGAAGTGGTCAGCTTCAAGAAATAAGAAGGAATTTACGAAAATTGCTTCTCAAATTTTTGTGAAATTTCGGCTTATTTCCGAAGAAGCTACTTCTGGAACACCGTGTATCAGAGGTTGTGAAATCAGCGTTTTGACCTGAGTATTAGAGAAACAAACGGAAAAATAGTTCCTCATATTTTGCCGTTTGTTGAGCTAATACCGAGGGTCAGCTGATTGAACACCGTTTAGTGAAGAGGTCGTGAAAAAGCTGCCCTGCATCAAGCAATAAGAACAGCCAATCAAAAACAGCTTCTCATGTTTTTGATTTGGTTGGGCTTATTACCGCAGATGCAGGCTTTTGAACACCGTTTATTCGAAACAAGAGGTTGTGACAAGACTTTTGTCACGGCCTCTTATTCTTTTGTCAAAATACTGGTTTAGTGCTACTATGTTCGAGTATGCTTTTAGTATTTATTGACGAAAGGAACCAATCAAATGAAATCATTGTCACATCCAATAAAATCTGTAAAGGATTCAGCGGTCCGCGAGATTTTGCCCGGGTTACTGCTTTCTTTTGCCATTGCTGCCGTCAGCCGGCTTCTTGCTATTTATCTACCACAGTTAGGTGGAGCGACTATTGCTATTTTATTGGGTATTTTATTAGGAAATACTTTTTTTAAACAGCCTGTTCTAGCAATCGGCACAAAATTCGCTGAAAGCAAACTATTGGAATTCTCTGTTTTTTTACTAGGTGCAACTGTCACCGCTCAAACGATTGCTCAAATTGGTGTAAAAGGAATTGTTTTTGTGTTACTACAGATGTCAATCACTATCATCGGTGCTTACTTGATTGGTAAGAAACTGCAATTCAGCGATACTTCTTCTTTGATGATGGCTGGAGGAAACGCTGTTTGTGGTTCTTCTGCTATTGCTTCGATCGCCCCTTCCATCCATGCAAAAGAGGAAGAAAAAGGACAGATCATCACACTGGTCAATCTACTAGGTACTGTGATGATGTTGACCCTCCCTTTTCTTGGATTACAGCTATTCGGCGGAAATCTCATTGAAAAAAGCGCACTTTTAGGTGGCACACTCCAATCTGTGGGTCAAGTAGTCGCTGGTGCAAGTTTGCTTGACAGTTCTGTTGTCGAATTTGCCATGTTGTTTAAGATTCTACGTATCATGATGCTTGTTGTTGTTGTCTATTTGTTTGAAAAATTCATGCGCAAGAAACAACCAGCTCTGTTTAAAACACCGACTAATACGCAGAAAAAACGAAAATTACCGCTTCCTTGGTATGTATTAGGGTTTGTAATCTTTTGTTTGGTCAACAGTTTGTTTTCTTTACCTGTAGTTATTGACCAATCGGCACATTTTATCAGTAGCTGGTTTGAGATCACTGCTTTAGCGGCAATTGGGCTGCGTTTAGACTTTGCAAAATTCATGAAAGAAGGTACACGTTTCTTATCTTACGGATTGGCTGTCGGGCTTCTCCAAACAGTGATGGCTTTACTATTTATTTGGCTGATCAAACTTTAGAATAAACACGAAAAAACAGTTGTGATTCTCGCATGGAACAATGTTCAAATCACAACTGTTTTTTAATTTTGCAGATACCCTTCTAATAGCAGCAATTGGCGTTTGATTTCGACTCCATCTGTTGCGTTTCCCATATATCCTGTCAGTTTTCCATTTTGCCCGATCACTCGATGACAAGGAATAACGATTGGCAATGGATTGGTTCGATTTGCCTGTCCAATCGCTCGCACAGCTTTCGGACTATCGACAGCAACGGCTACTTCTTTATACGTTCGGATTTCTCCATAAGGAATGGTCGACAAAGCTTTCCAGACATTTTGCTGAAAAGGCGTACCTCTCTTTATAGATAAAGGAACTTCAAATTCTTTTCTTTTTCCCGCAAAATATTCTTCAAACTGTTCCTGTGTGCGCGTTAAAATTTGCTGATTCGCTGATTCGCTTTCTGAAATTGGCTGAAAAGATACAGCAGTCAACCCGGATTCATCTGCATCTAACCATAAAAAGCCGATAGGTGTGTGTATTTTCATTTTGTTTGCTCCTGGTCAACAGACTGGAGCTTCCTCCTTTTTCTCTGTCCGAAATTACTTGCCAACTACTAAAAATTGTTCTTAAAAGTTTGATAAACCGAGGAAACATGGTAAACTAAATACGGTAGTTTACCAAAAGAATACCTGTTCTTTTACGTAAAATCAAATTTAAAAGGTGTTATTTAAGGTTTATTAAATTTTGAGTGTAAACCATATATAAACATACGATTGAAAGGATAGAAACGATGAAAGTATCAATTGTTGTCCCATGTTTCAATGAAGAAAAAACGGTTCCTCTTTTTTTTGATGAGGTTGAAAAATTCAAAGGTACCCATGAGTTCGAATATTTATTTATTGACGATGGATCAAAAGACGGTACGTTAGCAGCAATCAAGAAGCTAGCTGCAGCTTATCCTTATGTCCGCTTTGTCTCATTTTCCAGAAATTTCGGGAAAGAAGCGGCTCTATACGCAGGATTACAAGCTTCTACAGGAGATTTAGTGACTGTTATGGATGTTGACTTGCAAGATCCGCCTGAACTGCTTCCTGAGATGATTGAACGAATCACTACTTCTGATATCGATTGTGTCGGCACCCGGCGTTCGACTCGTGAAGGTGAGCCTGCAATCCGCAGTTTCTTTGCGAAAAAATTCTACCAGTTGATCAATAAAATCAGCGATACAGAAATGGTCGATGGCGCTCGTGATTTCCGTTTGATGACCCGACAAATGGTGGATGCTGTCCTAGAACTAACAGAATACAACCGGTTTTCAAAAGGATTATTCAGTTGGGTCGGATTCAAAACAGAATATATTTCTTATGAAAACCGCGAACGTGTAGCTGGTGAAACATCTTGGTCCTTCTGGAAATTGTTCAACTACTCGATTGATGGTATCGTGAACTTCTCCGATGCGCCATTGACGATTGCTTCATTTATCGGCGCTTTGTCTTGTGTTTGTTCTGGTATTGCGATCTTGTTCATTATTTTGCGGGCATTGCTGTTTGGTGATCCTACATCAGGATGGCCTTCCATGGTCTCGATCTTCCTATTCATCGGCGGAATCCAACTGTTATGTCTTGGAATCATCGGAAAATATATCGGAAAAATCTTCTTAGAAACGAAACAACGTCCTGTTTATATTATTAGAGAAACAGAAAAAGTGAAGCCAAATGAATTGAAGCCTCACCAATAATATACGTCAAATGAAGTAAACATTTTTTTAATGAAGAGGGACTGTGACAAAAATCTTGTCACAGTCCCTCTTTCCGAACAAACGGTGTTCAAAAGCTTGCATCT
>NZ_KV815559.1:109151-160056 GCF_001814285.1 Enterococcus sp. HMSC076E04
AACGGTGTTCAAAAGCTTGCATCTGCGGTAATAAATCCAGCCAATTCAAAAACATGATAAGCTGTTTTTGCTTGGCTGTTCTTATTACTTGATGCAGGATGATGCAGAACAGCTTTTTCACAATCTCTGATATACGGTGTTCCAGAAGTAGCTTCTTCGAAAAATAAGCGAAATTTCACAAAAATTTGAGAAGCAATTTTCGTAAATTCCTTCTTATTTCTTGAAGCTGACCACTTCTGTCACAACCTCCATCTTCTTACTTCTTCATTGCCGCTTTTAGTGCTGCTGCTAATGGGCTTTCTTCTGGTTCTTCTGCCTGTGCATATTTTTTCAGCAAGCGACGTTCTTCATGTTTGGTCATTTTCTTCTTCTGCTCTTTTTTATCAAGCATTTTTTCTGTCGTTCCGTCGTATTTACAACGGAAATAAGCACCATTTTTGCCTTCGATGATTTCCATTTTCCGGTGACATTGTGGGCAGCGATGGTTGGAAACTTTAGGATCTTTTCTTCTGCGGTAGCTACAATCTGAATTGGTGCAGACATAAATTTTGCCGTCTCGTGTGTTTTTCTCACGCAGATTGGCCCCACATTCTGGACATTTCTTTTGGGTGATCGAGAAATCTTGATATTCTTGTTTGCTTGATTTGATTTCATTCACCAAGCGTTTTGTTTCTTTTTCGATCCCATTCAAGAAGGTTCCTGCTTGTTTCTTTCCTGCAGCAATCGCTTCAAGGTCTTTTTCCCAGCTCTCTGTCAGATCCGGTGTCACTAAAGATGGGTTGACTAATACTAATAATTGTTTACCTTTAGGGGATACTTGCAGTCCTTGAGGGGTACGTTCCATCAACTCTGATTTGATCAGTTTCTCAATGATCTCTGCACGAGTAGCCGGGGTTCCCAGACTGTATTTTTCCATTTGTCCAAGCAAGCTTGCTTCTGTCAATGGTTTAGGCGGTGCAGATAATTCTTTTTTGATGGTGAAATCAGGATTGATCCGCATTCCTTTTTCCCATTTGACTGTTTCCGTTTCAGATTCCGTTTCGCCTTTCCACCCTGCTTGGACGACACGATTTTGTCGGAAAATGAATTGTTCTTTACCAAATTCAACCGTGACTTTTGTCTGACTGACTTTGTGTGGTTGAGCAAATAAGCCTAAGAAACGAGAGACGATCATCTGATAGATTTTTTGCTCTTCATTACTTAGTTTTTCATAACGTGCTCGGTTTTCAGTTGGCAAAAGCGCATGGTGATCGGTCACTTTATTGTCTTGGAATACTTTTGTCTGTTGGACGATGGCTCCGTTTTTCAAATACTGCTTGACCTCAGGAGCAAAGTCGCTGACTGCTTGCAGTCGTTCGTTCATCGTACTTTTCATGTCGTTTGTCAGATATTTGCTGTCTGTACGCGGATAAGTAACGATTTTATGGGTCTCATATAAACTTTGTACAAGACTTAATGTTTTCTTTGCAGAATAGCCATAGCGTTGATTGGCTTCTCTTTGGATCTCTGTTAAATCATAAGGCAGCGGCGCAGATTCCGTTTTTAATTTTTCTTGGACTTCTGTGACAGTTCCTTTGCTTGTACTGATCAATTGAACAAGTTTTTGTGCTTCTTCTTGTGTTTTTAAAGCAAATTGATTTTTTTGAACCATTTTGGCTTGTTCTTTTCCAGCGTGCAACGTGATCGTGAAATACGTTTGTGGACGGAACTGCTCGATTTTCTTTTCTTGATCTCTCACTAATGCTAGTGTCGGTGTCTGCACACGGCCTGCTGATAAATTATCGGCGTACTTCACAGTTAAGGCCCTGGTCACATTCAATCCTACCAGCCAGTCCGCTTTTGCCCGGGCAAGAGCAGATTCATACAATGCATCATATTCTTTTGCAGGTCTTAGTTGCTTGAATCCTGTTTTGATTGCTTTATCTGTTTGAGAAGAGATCCATAACCGCTTCACTGGTTTATTGAAATGCACATACTCTAAGATCCAGCGAGCAACAAGTTCTCCTTCCCTTCCGGCATCTGTCGCAATGACTGCTTCTGAGACATCTTTTCGTTGAGCCAGCTGCTTGATTGCTTTTAATTGATGTCCTGTTTTAGGCAGTGGTTTGATTCCTAGTTTTTTAGGAATCATCGGCAACGTGTCCATTTGCCAGCTCTGCCATTCCTTATTCAGATCTTCCGGCATTTTCAATCCTAATAAATGACCAAGGGCCCAAGTAACGATCACCTTGGGTCCTTCATAATAATTTTTGTGCTTTTGATTAGCACCAAGCACCTTGCTTAGGTCTTTCGCAACGCTTGGTTTTTCCGCTAGAATTAGTTGTTTCATAAAATTCCTTTCTGCTTTCTACTGTGATGGGCTGATGATTTTTCAACAACGCAAGTCCCTTGTATTGCTGTAAATCATCGTCACACTCTTCACACCAGCGCTCATCTCCGTCATTCCAAAAGGCGCTGAGAAAGTTGCTTTTTGCATTGATATATTCATAATTTTGATGGATCGCGATCCATTGTTTTTCGTACGCTTGTCGTGCTTCTTCAAAAGACTCGAATGTTTCTTCTGCTTCAATATCTTCTTCCCAGTCTTCAAAAAACCACCAAGGCTCATTGTCCCCGAACATGGTAATTACTTGATACATACTCGTGCTCCTTCTTTCAGCTTTTCTAGACTCATCTTAGTCACTTTTCAAGAAAGTTGCAAGAATTTTCTCTTATAAAAGGATCATTTAATGAACATCTTGAAAATGATACCAATGAATCTGATTGTTTAAGGCAAAGTAGCGATAAAGTCATTGATCATCCAAAAATAGCTGTCCTCTGGATCGATTGTCGGTTCTTTTGTAAAGTATCCTAAAAAACGCAAGGAAAGATAGCCGTGGATCATACTACGTAATTCTCTGCTTCGGTGGACTTTTTCTTCTTTCGTTAACTGAAAAGCCTCAAAGATCTGCAAAATGATCTGGTTCGTTTCATGGATTCCCTCTAATAAAACTGCTTCATTGGTGTGGGGCACACTGATCAGCAACTCATACACTGCTTGATTCGAAAAAGCAAAGGATCGATAAGTTTCTGCATAGATCTGCAGTGCTTCCTGACCACTTTTCCCCACAAGAGCCCGACGCAGCTGGTCATTAAGTTCCTGCAGAAGTTTTGCTGTTAACGCTGTTTTGACATCACGAATATTTTTGAAATGGTTATACAGCGAGGGAGCCTTGATATCCAAGCGTTTTGCTAAATGCTGAAAGGTTATTTGCTGAACATCCATCTCTTCTGCTAGTTCTCGAAAGCAGTCGATGATTTTCTCTTGAGACAGATTTCTTTTTTTCATTTCCATGTTTCCTCTCATAAAATAAATCCTTCACTCTTTCAGTTTACCACGAAAAAGAACGAGAAAAAAGAGATTTTCATTGATAAACTACATATTGTAGTTTATAATAAAGAGTCGTAGATGAAAATTTTCAGAAAGAAGGAGTCTAATTGGCTGCAAGAATAAAGGAAAAATTATTTAGGAAAAGAGAAACTTGGGAACAAAACTTGTTTGTCTTATGGTTTGGAACATTTATGGCTGGTATCGGATTTAGTTTAGTCATGCCTTTTATGTCACTTTACATAGATACGTTAGGTAATTATAGTACGGCACAATTGAACTTTTGGAGCGGATTGACTTTTTCATCTACTTTCTTGGTGACTACGCTGATCTCTCCTTGGTGGGGGAAATTAGCCGACCAAAAAGGAAGAAAATTGATGCTGTTGCGTGCTTCATTGGGAATGGCAATCGTCATTTCTTTGATGGGCTGCGTGACTAGTGTGTATCAATTAGTCGCATTGCGTCTGCTTCAAGGGATTTTTTCTGGTTATATCAGTAATGCCACTGCCCTTGTCGCAACTGGAACGCCAAAAGAAAAAAGTGGTCAAGTTCTTGGAACCTTAGCAACTGGTTCTGTTACAGGAACATTACTTGGACCGCTTCTTGGCGGGATCTCTGCTTCAGCGTTTGGCTATCGCCCTACCTTTTTCATTACAGGGATTATCTTATTTTTCGTCTTCTTGTTGAGTCTGTTTTTCGTCCATGAAAAATTTGTCCCAGTGAAAAAAGAAAACATGGTTTCTGCCAAACAGATTTTCAAAGACTTGAAATATCCACACGTCGTCATCGGTATGTTCGTCACAACGATGATCATCCAAGCATCCAACAATTCCATCAGTCCAATCATCAGTCTGTACATTCGTCAATTGCTGCATGGACATGGCAATGTTACATTGATCAGCGGAATCATCGCTTCGATACCTGGAATTGCTACTTTGATAGCCGCTCCAAGATTTGGTCGCTTAGGTGACAAGATTGGGAGTGAAAGAATACTTGCGATTGGTTTGGGTTTTGCGATTTTGGTTTATATCCCAATGGCATTTGTCACGAATGTTTGGCAATTAGCTGCCTTACGTTTTTTGATTGGTATCTCTGATGCTTGTCTGCTTCCTGCTGTCCAAGCATTGATCACAAAATATTCGCCTCATCAAGCTGCTGGACGGATCTTCAGTTATAACCAATCTTTCCAAGCAACTGGTAACGTAGTAGGACCTATGATTGGCTCCAGTGTTTCCAGTGCATTTGGTTATCGTGGCGTTTTTCTTTCAACTTCTCTTCTTGTTTTGGTCAACTTCTTGCTTGTACGACACAATACACAAGAGATCCATCAGCAAGAAACTGCAGAAGAAAAAGCTTCAGGAGTCTCCATATCTTCAGAGCACTCTCCTTTTCATAGACAATAAGCGTAAATGAAAAACACTGCTTGAACAGTTGTCACAGACTGTCCTTGCAGTGTTTTTGTTTAGTCCTGTTTTTTCAAGAATTCAGATAAGAGGGATAATCCCTTTTCCAAGGTTTCTTTTTTACAACAGTAACCTAGTCGGGCATGCTTCGGTAAATCAAAGGCACTTCCTGGTACTAATAGTACTCCTGTTTCTTCTAATAAATTGATACAAAATGTCTGATCATCTTCTTCGATGGTTAATTTGATGAAAGAAGTAGAGACGTAATTGGGAGCGACAAGTTCAACTTTCGGTTCATTTGCTACCCATTGTTTTAAAATCGCAAGGTTCTCTGTAATGATCTTTTGGTTTCGCTCCAAGATTTTTTCTTTGTTCTTCAATGCATGTACAGCAAGATCATCTGACAGGACTCCGCCGCAAATCATCGTGTAGTCTCGATATTTTCGAAAAACCTCTGCCAACTCAGGTCCAGTAGCTGTCCAGCCAATACGGATACCTGGAATGGAGTAGGTTTTGGATAGGGAATTGGTTGCTATACCTTTCTCATAGACATCTACGATCGACAAGAATTCACCTTTATCCGTTAAAGGCGCATATACTTCATCTATCAATACATATGCATCTACTGTACGAGCAATTTCTGCGATTTTTTCTAAAGCTTTCCGATCTAGCAATGTGCCTGTAGGATTGTTTGCACTATTCAAACAGATGATCTTTGTTTCAGGTTTGACTAAGTCTTCCAGCTGTTCTAAATCAAACTGCCAATCTTCTTCTTCCTTCAAATGAACAAAGTCAACAGTGGCACCTAAAGATTTGGGGATGTCATATAATTGCTGATAAGTGGGAAGCATCGAAACAACATGGTCTCCTGCTTCCACTAACGCGTATAGAGCTAAAAGATTAGCACCAGTCGCTCCGTTCGTTTGTAAGATGTTTTCTGGATCGACGGTTTGATAAAGAGAAGCGACTTCTTCTTTGAACGCATCTGATCCTTCGATCCACCCATAGTCCAATGGTTCATTTTTGCGGTTTTCGAAAAATTCACTTACGCTAGTCCCGTCTAAGCCAACGAGTTCGTCTAATGTCAATGCTTCGATCGAACTTTGTGCAATATCATATACCGCTTTCTTCTCCCATTTATTTAGCCATTCTTCTACACCGAAATTTGCGATTTCCATGTTTCTTTCCCCCTTATATCTTGATCCAGCCTACAGCAAGCAACCCGATTGAAAGCAGTGCGGCCACACAAATCAGCCCAATCATTACTTTTTCTTTTCCCGTGATTTGATGGTTGGTTTCCCGACAAGCGATCCAGTAGAAGCAAAAACCAGGAAGATAAGCAATACTACATAAAAGGACATAAGAAAATCCTGCTAAAATGATTCCCATCAATTCAAAAACTACAGCAATCCCACCGATCACTACTTGTTTTTTGACTCCTTCTTTTAAAGAAAACTGGACTTGATAGATTCCGACAAGCAGATAACAAATCAAGATTGCCGCTGTACATAAAGAATAGGCAAATTGATAGGCATAATCAGTAACTAAGAAAGTCAATAAGAATAGATTAGTCAAGATGGCAGTAACAACTAACGAATAAGTTGGGGCATTTTTTTTATTCGTTTTTCCCCAAGCTTTCGGCAACAGACCGTCTCGAGCCATCAACATCGTTGTTTCTGCTGGGAGCATCGTCCAAGACAGCCAAGAACCGATGATCGAAATGATCAAGCCGATATTGATCAGTGCCGCTCCCCAATTTCCCACGATTCCTTTTAAAATATTTGCCATAGCAGGTTGTGAAATAGTTGCTAACTCTTCTTGAGATAAGACACCGTATGGCAAGATCGAAGCAAGGATATAGATAAACAATAAACAAAGCAGCCCAATGATTGAGGCTTGCTGGGCTTCTGAACGTTTCTTCGCGCGGTTAGCTAAAACACTTGCACCTTCGATCCCTACAAAGACCCACATCATGACCATCAAACAACCTTTGATCTGCAACCAGATCGTTCCTTGCTGTCCTGATCCATTCACTAGATTAACAGATACGTTGCCCCAAAAATCAGTAGTGAATATATTCACTTTAAATGCGATAAATACAAATATTAAAAATAGGAATAATGGCACTAATTTACAGATCGTCACGATCGTATTGATCACGCTCGCTCCTTCAATCCCATTGTTTACTAATAAAGTCAGACCCCAAATAAAAAGACTTGCAAATAAAATAGAAGGAACATTTTGTCCCCCTTTGAATATCGGAAAAAATTCTCCCATGGCACTCATTAGCATCGTCGCAAAAGCAACATTTCCTAGCCACGCAGACAACCAATAGCCCCAGCCACTAATGAAGCCACCTAACTTCCCAAATGAAGCTTCTGCATACCCAAAAATCCCGCCATCCAGATCTGGGCGTTTTTCTCCTAAATGATTCAGCGATAATACCAAAGCTAAAATACCAATCCCGACGATTATCCATGAAAGGATTGCTGGCCCAGGGACGGCAGAACTAGCCAGATCACTCGTGATTCCAAACACACCGCTTCCGATTGACGAACTGACAACGAGAGCAACCAGTCCCCACTTACTAATACCTGTCGATTTCTTTTCCATTTCCATCACCTTCACTTATAAAATTGAACAAACCACCTGCAAAATATTTCCTTTATTTTGCAACTGCTCTTGCTTACCAAAAAGCAACTTTATTCATATTGTTGGATATTATGGACTGTTTCCGCTGAAATTACAAGTACAAAATGAATAAAAATTAATTTTATTGCAAAAAAACAGCTATGCTGTCCAAAAGAAAAGGTGTTTCTTTTGTTAGCCATAGCTGTTTTGATTCATTTCATATTGCTTAAACGTATTGTAAAACTTTTGTTTCTTGGTATGCATGGTCGATCAAACCGCCACCTAGACATTCCATTCCGTCATAAAATACAACTGCTTGTCCAGGAGTGATGGCACGTACAGGTTCGTCGAATACGACTTCTGCACGGTTATCATCCAATAAGCGAACTGTCACAGGAACATCTTGTTGACGGTAACGGAATTTCGCTGTGCACTTGAATTCTTTTGGCATTGGTTCATTCGTCGTAAAGTGGATTTCACTTGCATCCAAGCTTGTGGCGTACAGTGCAGGATGGTGGAACCCTTGACCCACGTATAATGTGTTCGTCGCTAAATCTTTCCCTACGACAAACCAAGGTTCTTGCGAATCTCCTCCGCCACCGATTCCTAGGCCTTGACGTTGACCGATCGTATAGTACATCAAGCCAGCATGTTGCCCTTTGATTTCACCGTCAAGAGTGACCATATTTCCTTTTTTCGCTGGTAGGTAGTTGCTCAAAAATTGTTTGAAGTTCTTTTCACCAATAAAGCAGATTCCTGTTGAATCTTTTTTCTTAGCAGTCGCAAGGCCTGCGCGTTCAGCAATTGCCCGCACTTCTGATTTTTCCATACCGCCTAGAGGGAACATCGTTTTTGAAAGCTGTTCTTGTGATAATTGACTAAGAAAGTAAGTTTGATCTTTATTGTTGTCTACTCCGCGAAGCATATGGACCACACCGTTTTCATCGCGAGTGACTTGCGCATAATGTCCAGTAGCTACATAATCAGCACCAAGATCCATTGCATAGTCCAAGAATGCTTTGAATTTGATTTCTTTGTTACACATCACGTCTGGGTTAGGTGTACGTCCTGCGCGGTATTCGGCTAGGAAATATTCAAATACACGGTCCCAATATTCTTTTTCGAAATTCACAGAATAATAAGGAATCCCGATTTGAGCAGCTACTTTCGCTACATCCTTATAATCTTCCGTGGCCGTACATACGCCGTTTTCGTCCGTATCATCCCAATTTTTCATGAAGATTCCGATCACGTCATATCCTTGTTCCTTTAATAAAAGTGCTGTTACAGATGAGTCGACACCGCCGCTCATCCCTACGACAACGCGTGTTTGGCTGTTGTCTGTCATGATATCACCATCATTTCAATTAGATTCTGAAACATCTACGAGTTGAAGGTCGCAACTTTTCAGTATTTTACATTATACGTCATATTTCTGAAAATTTCATCCCTTAATTATCAGCGTTCGAATACATAACCTATCATAGGGAAAAAACAGCGCTATCTTCATACTCCAGTGATTCTCATGATCAAAAGTGAAATGGCAGTTTCGATTCATAAGAAAAACAAAAGAACAATATTGTAATAAGTAGCAAATAGATAATTCATCCCTAACAGTAGCCACTTTATTCGATTATCCTCAAGTTTTGTAGAGAAATAGAGCCCCATCAAGCCGGAAATCATCATGAAAAGCAACAAAGCGATGATTGCCCACATCCTGTCAGTATTTAAATAGAAAGCCAATAGATAATGGATCCAAATAAGTAAACTAATCGATATCAACATCGGTAGACCTAGACCGAACAGATAGAATGTTTTTTTCTTTTTTTGATAATCTAATGTTGCAACTGCTCCAAAATACAACACGCATCCTAACAACCAATCCGGCCTTGATATACCTACCCATCCGATACCCAAACCACAAATAACAAGAAGATGAAAAACAATAATCACTAGTTTCCATAGATTAGACTCTATTCTTCTTGAAAAAGCTAAACTGATACCACTTAAAATCCAACATGAATACTGAATGATCAGAAACCCTATCACTTCATGACGAATATACAAATGACTGCTGAGCAAAATCATACAGAAGACTAACAGAACCACTGATACCCGCTTACTATTCTTACTTTCTATTGATAACATTCAACTCGCTCCTTTTTAATTGTTTGCTTCGTTGCTGACTTCAAAAAGTTTGAAACAAAATAAATAGAAATTGGAAAACATTAAAATATGTAGCAAATAGATAATTGATGACTAACAACAGCCATTTTAACTTCGCAGATTTGATCTTTGTCGAAAAATAAAGACCTGCTAAGCCAGGGAAAGATATGAAAATCATTAAAGCTGCACTTTGAAGACTATTTCCATAATAGAAATGAGCCATCACTAGACACCAGCCAGACAGTAACATAGATATACATAACCCGACCAAATTGATAGTTAGTTTCATTTTTTCTCCTTTTGTTTTTAATCCTCTTTTTCTTACAACAGAAACGTTCCGCCATTTTTTACCAACCAAAAATGATCCAGTTAAAGATACATATCAAATTCGATACTATAACAATCGCTTTTAAACATTTAGAATTGATTTTTGTTGAAAAAACCAGGCTTAACCCACCAAATAACCAAATACAAAACATTATTCGTATACGAGTCCCATCGTCGTTATAATTTATTGAAGGAAAAAAATAGTCAAAGCTATACAAAGCACTAGCAGACTTATTGAAATGATTGTACACGTCTTACTTTTTAATGGTAACATTCACACATCTCCTTTCTAATTGATTGATACTTGTCTATCTTCAAAAAAACCCTAAACAAAAAATCTCATAATTTGTTATTTAAAAATAAACAAATAAAAAATATAATAACGTAGTAAAATAAACAGATATACAAATCAACACGCCTATTCAATACTCATCCCTACCAAGAAATTGTATCTTCTGTAGACTATCTAACCCCAAATAAAATATAACACCTTTGATTTTATTCGTAAAAAACCTAAGTTAAACACTAATTATTCCATTAAAGATAACAGTTCTCAATCATCGATATAGCTGATTTTACTCTTTGGTGTTATGTGCAATATACGCCTATATTAAATAACTTATATATTTTATTTTTAAGCTATCATCATACTGATTCATATGTTATTATTCTAGCATAAAACAAGGAGGGATTACATTGAAATCAAAAATTAAATTGTTTCTGACTACCTGTTTACTCGCCGTCGCATTTGCCATCCCAATCACGACTGTACATGCTGATACAGATACCCAGCAGATATTGGAGGAGTATTATGAAGAATTCAAAAATGAATACGCTTTCTTTATTCAGACATTTGAAGAGTTCACCTCGAATTATTACAACCAACCATTCAATTCCGCGATTACCGAAGAAGACCAGTTGCGTGACTACCTAAACACCGTCAATGAGCACTATATTCGTAAAGAAGCCGAACAATTATCCAAAGACCCGCCTCTCTGGTCATTTAATATCGGAAATGCTTTGGAGAATATCACTTTTGAAAAAGTACCGACTTATCATAAATATGATCTGATGAATATCGTTCAACCAGGAGATATCATTTTCGAACGGAAACGAGCGGATATAGTTTTGCGTTATCTTCATCATGTGATGATCGTAGAAGGCATTTATGAAGAGACACATCTCATCAATGGAAAACCAGAGACCTTCACATATATCCGAACTATCGAAGCAACTGATTATAGTCCTATGCTTGAAACAAAAGCTGGAGGCGTTGTTTACGGCGTCTTGGATGATGAGCGTTTCGATTATACTGATTCAACTATTTTAAGAGTTCCAGAAGCGACAACAGCACAAAAAAAGCAGCCATCTCATTTATGCATGGGCAATTAGGTAAACCATATGATATCTGGTTCGAGGCAAGAGAAAGGGATCGCTCATCCACTAGAAATGAATGGTATTGCTCTTATCTAATTTGGGCTGCTTATATGAATGCAACACCTGATGGGAGAATCGATGAACTAACTAATGAAAATGATCCTAGTTTCCAAGGTATTGATTTAGAAAGAACAGATTTTATTAACGGAATGGGTGTAACTCCAAATGATATAAAAAAATCCGATAAAGTAGAAAAAATCAATCCTTTTTTCATAAATTATAAAGATTACGCAGAAAACATACGATGGTCGAACGCCGGCACTCCTATAGATGGCGAAGATTTCATTTTTAGCCGCGGTTCCAACTCATACACCTTAAGGAATGATTATCATTTCATCGCCACGGACAAAACTAACGGGAGACCTTATGCAAGTACACGTCTTACTTTCGGGCGTAATCATTCTGGAACGATCGTCGTAGAATTCGATATGTTCACCCGTTTTCTTTTAACAGACGAAGCAAGAGCCAAATTTTCTGACAGGAATATCCCGCTTATTCCAGAGACGATCGAAGATCATGATGTTCCGAACCATGTGATGAACTGGATCAATACCTATACCCAATGTTCGTTGGAGATCGTTTATTCTAACAATATCTCTACTGACAACAATCACTTAAGATATAATCCTTCTTTTACAAAAATCACGAAGAAAAATCATCCAGTCAATCCTTATCAGATCAACCAAGTCGTCCATACACCGCCTGCCTTCACTCAGCAAAGATTTGACTATACAGAGAACCTCAGTATCTATGACAAATACGAAATGACGCGACCGAATCCTTTCAATGCAGATGTTTCTTATAATCGAGCTACACCAAGTTGGTATTATTTTTATAATAACTTCTATGTACTAGTGAAATTAGAGAATGGCACATATCGCTATGCCTCTTATCTAAGGATCCATGGTTCATTCACAACTGCTGCTTCTGTCAGGAATGGTTATGGCTTCAATCATGATTTCACGATGACGGACGAAGCAAAAGCGATTTATGGGAATTATTTCTATCATATCGGCGTGAATCAGTCAGTGGATTATGCGATTGACTGGCTAAACCGATACACAAAAGAAAACACCCTGATCGTCTATTCCAATAATATAGATAATGATGTTAGGAAATTGAATGATGGTACTGCCACGGTCAGAAAAGCAGTTAATGATCAAGGGAAATTCGTGTACTGTATTTTGTAGTTCCTCCTTACAACATATGACTGTATTACTAAAAAATAGGATAAAAAGTCGCGCCAAAAAGGGACGACTTTTTATCCTATTTTTGAAAATCAGGTACTTCAATTCTTTTATAACATGCAGCGAACTGTTTTTCTATTTTGATCCTTATGGCACAGAATTGGGTAGCAGGCTCAAAAGCTTGTATTTGTGGGGACAAGTCCTACCCAATCAAAAACACGAGAAGCTGTTTTTGATTGCCTGTTCTTATCACTTGATGCAGGGCAGCTTTTTCACGACCTCTTTGCTTCATATATTTCTTTGATTTGCTGTTCGGATAATGGCGTACCGAATGGCAGTTTTTCTTTTAGAAGGTCTCTTTCTGGTGCGTCTACGCCTACATTGACGACGTTTTCGATGGGTACACTATAATGATGGATATGTCCGTGAAGGTTTCGAATGGTGTCGTTAGGTCCGAGTAACATTGGATAATGCGTCAAGTAATATTGCTGATGGTCGAACTTCACGATAGCACCTACGTCATAAAAATAAAATTTGGGACTGCCATCAGAAAGTCTAGGATCGTTTTTTTCTAAATAACGGAAGAACGCACGACTGTCATGATTCCCTTTGATCAAGTGGATCGTTCCTTGCAGTTGACTGACTAATTCTAAGATTTCTGCATTTGCTTTTTCATATTGCGGATGCATAGCAAGATCACCTAGATGATAGACGTGATCCGTTTCTTTTACTACTGCATTCCAGCTAGTGATCAACTGTTGGTTCATCTCATCTACATTTGCAAAGAGTCGCGGAGCAAAGTCATTTTCTCCTAGTAAACGCTCATGAAAAAAGTGCATATCACTCGTAAAATAATTCATGTTTCTCCTGCCTCCCTTTTCCTTAGAGTAAACAAAATTGCTGATCGGAGCAACTCATAACATCTAAAAAAGCTGTGAAAAAACCACTTGATTTCAAGTAGGAAGAAAATTTTTATCACCGCTCCTTTTCTATTCGTTTTCTTGTTCACGGTGTTCTTTCACCAGTTTTTTCTGTAATTCTTTATCATAATTTCGAGCAACGGGTGTCAAAAATAAAACGATCCCACATAAAAGCGTACCAATTCCCGCAATCAGAAACATCTTTTCTACACCAATCTTATCTGTCAAGGGGCCGGCAAATATTAAGCCAATCGGCCCTGGCAAAGTCATTAATGAGTTGAATACACCTAAGACTCGTCCTAAAACGTTCGGTTCATAACTCTGTTGGATGATCGCCATCAGTAAGGTATTGAAATAAGGTGTGGCAAAACCTGCCCCGGCATTCAGTAAAAGAAAATAAAAGAATCCTTGTGTTGTCCCCGGCAACAATCCACTAGCACCAATCGTGGTACCTACGACTACATAAGCCATGAAAATCGGCTTCATCCGGTCTTTCCATTTTCCAAAAAAGCCAATCACCGCCCCACCTGCAAGCATCCCTACTGAATAGACTACTTCGACAAGACCCGCCTGTCCTACATTTTGACCAAAATAGCCCATCGTCATCAACGGATACAGACTGGCAGCTGGCATAAACAATAACGTGAACACAGCACCGTTGAGCATGATATGCCAAAGACCTTTATTCTTGTACAATTTTTTCACACCAAATTTTGTATCTGTCAACAAATGAATGGTTTCTCCTTGCGAAATAACCTTAGGGATCGTCACAAAAACAAGTAAGCCCACACCAAATACCGCGCCGCGCCTAGCACATCAAGCAAAATCAGCCAGTTGATAGGTATCACTGTAAATAAAAACGCACCTATTGCAGGCGCAATGATAAAATTCGCTGACTGGACCATGCCTAGCTGTCCATTGATACGTGTCAGCTCTTCTTCTGGGACCATCGTAGGAAGGATCGATTGGATCGTCGGCATCTGGAAAGTTTGAGCAATCGCACGAATGAACAACGATACAAACACTAGCCACAACGGAAATGTGTCAGAAATCGTACCGACTACTACCAAGACCATCGCAAACAATGCGACAATGATATCTGTCAAAATCAACAATCGCTTTTTGTCCCAACGATCCACCAACGGACCAGCAAACGGACTCAGCAAAACCATCGGGATCATACCTAATAACGTAGCAAAGCTCAAGATTGTTGCTGAACCTGTCTCTTTCGTCAGATACCAAATGATTGCATATTGCACGATCATACTCGTGATTCCAGATAAAAATTGACCTGTCAAAAACAAGTTGATATTTTTACGCCAATGTAAAACCGGCTCCTTTTCTTCTCCCATATCCTTTCCCCACTTCCTCTAAGACTTATCGTCCTTACGTAGCTAGAATTATACTTGATTATTTCCTTGAAACCTAGCTGTTTGTTCAAATACCATCGTTATATATTTTCAGTTTTGTTAAAAAAGTAAAATTAGCAGAAAAAAATCAGCAAGCATGCTAAACTAAGAAAAAACTAGGAGGGCATCAGTCATGAAAATCAACTTTCAGACCACTCTTACCCCTGAAGAAATCAAAATCGTACTTGAACAGGCACAGGGTACAATCTGGATCAGCCACAATTTGCCTAAGCTTCCAGAAAATGCTTTTTATCTCTTTTATCATCAAAAGGTGTGTACAGCAATTGGGAAAACAGTCCAACCAGAAACAATCGATACCGTCATCATGATTCAGCTTCCTTGGGATATAGAAGCCGATTATATGATCTACTTGCTCACCGAACAAGCAGAAAATGCTGGTCTTACAATAGCCAAAGAATCGTTTCCTTCGATTCCTGAAACGGCTAGAAAGAAAATGGCAGAACACCAAGAGAAGATTGCTGCTATACTAAGTACATTTGGTTATCCAATCGATTCTTCCGTGCCATCTGCCGCTGAAGATACGAAGAAAAAACCAGCAAAAGCTCGTCATCGCTGGTCAAAAGAAGTCAGCGAGATTCCTTTTACCGTCGATTTCAGGGGAAGTCAAGCAACGCTTTACTGGATCAAACGAAATGAATTGCTGATCAAAGCAGGCGCGACGCTCGTCAAAGATCCTCCTTTAAATAAAGACGGCTCATTAGGTTATGCTGCTAAATATGGGCAAAAGCTACGAGATGATTATAAAGACAAGATTTCAGGCACAACCACGATCGAAGATATCATCGTAAAAAGTGTGAATGAGGCAAGCTTGCTGTTGTACTTTGCCGGAACAAATAGTTGGTTGGAAATAGTGGATGAACATGGAAAATCAATTGATGAGTGGACGAGAGTCTGATTTACAGCAGAAAAAATAAAAAAGACAACTATTTTGTGTCGTCCTTTCAAAGTTAGAGATCTAACGATTAGGCCGTTTCAAAACTAGTTGTCTTTTTATATCCACAGGTTATTCGACTTTTTCGAATAACCCTCGGCTGATCATCCCATCCATCAAAAAATAGAATTTATCTTGACTCATTTTCTGTTTTGGATCTTTGAAAATATTGACTGCTTTCAGTCCGTTTGCTGTAGTGATCGACATTTTCAATGTTTGGATATCTTTTGATACAGTGATTTTCAGTTTGAAGCCTTCTTTGCTTTGCGGCGTTGCATCTAATGGTCGGATCAATTGATAATTGCCTCCGTTTGTTTCTGTAAACCCATTATCGCGCAATGTATATCTTTTTGCATCAGGATGCAAACGATAGCTGATCGGTGCGCCAAGTACAGTTGCTGTTGTTTCAAATGCCATGATTTTCACCTCGATAAAATTAGTTTCTCTTTATTATAAAAGTTTATCCTGATTTTTACTAGGTTTTTCAGTTAAGTTCCCTAAAAATTGAAGGCGCTCTCTCAGACATCCGTCCACATCAGAATGACTTTACTAGTTATTTTTTGACAGCACGAACTAATTGATCAAGGAAATAATGGATGTCTTCCTCAGTATTATCCAATCCAAAGCTGATACGAATGGATTCTTTTAGTATCGGCGTATTTTCTCCATACATCGCTTCTAATACGTGAGAAGGTTCGATGTTCCCTGCTGTACAAGCTGAACCAGTAGAAATAGCGATTCCGTTCAGATCAAGCTTCATCAGTAGCAAATCATTTGCTTCGCCAATCAAGCGAAGATTCAACACATGAGGGAGTTTATTCGTTAAATCACCATTTACTTGATAAGGGATGTCGTTTGCTTCTAATGTATCAAGAATCAATTGTTGGAATCCTTGATATTTGTTGTTACGTGCTTCACGTTCTTCAGGTGACAGCAGTTCAACTGCTTTTGCCATTCCCCAGATTCCTGCTAAGTTTTCTGTACCTGCACGCCGCTTTTCTTCCTGCTCGCCACCTAAAAGCAAGGCAGGGATATTTACTCCGTCTCGTTTATATAAGAAACCGACGCCTTTTGGTCCATTGATTTTATGAGCAGAGATACTTAATAAATCGATTCCTAATTCTTCTGGATGGATCGTTTGGTTTCCATAAGCTTGTACCGCATCTGTATGGAAATAAGCTGGATGATCCGCTAAAAGTTCACCGATTTCTTTGATTGGCATCAAATTTCCGATTTCATTGTTCCCGTACATCACAGAGACCAAGATCGTATCTTCTCGTAACGCTTTTTTGACCTCTTCGATCGACAGATTCCCTTTTTCATCTACAGGCAGATATGTAACGTCAAACCCCTTTGTCTCTAAATATTTCATGGTATTAAGAACAGCAGGATGTTCGATAGCTGTAGTGATTAGATGTCTGCCTTCTTTTTGACGCGAGAACGCTGTTTCTAAGATAGCTGTATTATCCCCTTCTGTTCCACCACTATTAAAGATGATCTCATGAGGTTTTGCTTGCAGACTATCTGCAATGACTTGTCTTGCTGTTTCCAATTTTTCATGCGCGTGGCGGCCAAACCCATGTATGCTTGAAGGATTACCAAACGTTTCTTGCATGATCGCCGTCATCGCTTCAATTACTTGCGGATGCATGGGGGTAGTTGCCGCATGATCCAAATAAATAGTTTTCACTTCATTCATCCCTTCCAAATTATCGCTAGGCACATTCTAGCATAAAACAGCGAACATACCAAAGAAGAGATTACTTTTACCTAGAAGGCACTTAGTGTAGCGAAAAAGAGGTTGTGAAAAAGCTGTCCTGCATCAAGTAATAAGAACAGCCAAACAAAAATAGCTCCTCCTATTTTTCGTTTGGTTGGGCTTATTACCGCAGATGCAAGCTTTTGAACACCGTTTACCAAGAGGTCGTGCGCCTGCCGTTTAACTTTGAGTTACAAGGAGCAATTTAAAAAAACAGCTTCTCATGTTTGTTGAATATTGTGACTTGTGACCGAGGAGTTGGCAGGAGAACACCGTTTATTCGGAAAAAGGGACTGTGCACAACTTTTGTCACAGTCCCTCTTCTCGTTGCTAATTGATCTTCTCGTTTTTTGTCTTTTTTCTTATTCGAATTCTTTTTCTTCCAGACGGAATAACGGACTCATCGGTGTATTTTCATGGATGCGTTTGACCGCTTCACCCATTAATTCTGAGCATGTAACGATCGTTAAGTTTTCCGGATGACGATTTTCTTCTGTGAAAACAGAATCAGTGATACAAATATCTTTGATTGGTGCATTGTCTAAAATGCTTTTCGCATGATCGGATAATAATCCATGTGACGCACAGGCATATACTTCTTTTGCGCCGTTTTCTTTTAATACATTTGCTGCTCGTGCAAGCGTTGCTCCGGTGTTCAAGATATCATCTACCATGATACATGTCTTTCCTTGAACATCACCAATCACATAACCACCCTCCGTTGAAGCATCATCTGCATGGTCTACGATGGCTAATGTACTGTTCAAATATTCTGAAAGACTACGTGCACGCTGAACGCCGCTGTTTTTTGGCGACACAACTACGATATCATCTCCCGTCAGACCTAATTGACGGTAATAATGAGCAAACAATGGCATCGTAAATAAATTATCTACAGGAATATCAAAGAATCCTTGTACTTGAACCGTGTGCAAATCTAAAGTCAGTACTCGAGTTGCTCCTGCTTCTTCGATTAAGTTAGCAATCAATTTCGCAGTGATCGGTTCATGAGGTTTCGCCGTGCGGTCTTGTCTAGCATACCCATAGTAAGGCAATACGACATTGATCGTTTTCGCACTTGCTCGCTTCATTGCATCAATCATAATCAGCAGTTCCATGTAGTAGTCATTGACAGGTGCATTCGTTGATTGAACGATGTACACATGATCCCCACGGATACTTTCTTCAATATTGATGGAAATCTCCCCATCACTAAATTGCTTCACGACGCTTTTACCTAATTCTGTTCCAAACACTTTCGCGATTTTTTCAGCTAATGGACGATTCCCATTCAAACTAAAAATCTTCAACGTGTCGTCCTGATACTTATTACTCATGTAGTCCTCCCCAAAACTTCTCTATTCTTCGATAGTTTAACATATTTTTCCAAGATTTTCTGTTAATTTCAGCAAATTCTTAAGGAAGTGAAACTGTTCCGTTACTCCAACTGGCAGGAATAACTTTATGATAGTCCCCCCAGTTGTCGTGTACTTTGTAATAACGTTCTTCTGTTTCAGTTTCAAAATAAGCATACGCCGTCACCCAATGATTGCCGTAAGTACTACCAAGTACTTTCAGGATTCCAATCATCACAGGCTTGCCTTCACGTATACGTTTTGTGGCTCGCTGCCATGAACCTAGAAGAGTTGCTCGTGCACGCTCGTGATTGCCATTCTTCTTTAAAAAACTAGAAATCCCTGTACTGACTTGAAAAGGAATCGTAGGAAGGCCTAGTGGTTGGATTTGGCTACGCAACGCCTTTGTCAATGCCATCGAGTTAGACGTGTTTTTCTTGCGGATCTCTAGGGGAAGCATCCACTCTTCACGATAGTCTTGATAGTAGGCAAGTAAAACCGCCGCCGCATAAGTCCCGCAAAGATAACCTGAAGGAGTAGCCCATTTCTTATACCTTAAAAAACGTTCTTCTGGCAATCCCACCCAACAATTTGTGAGTTCTTTTCCTGACCTTTTTTCTTCGATCAAAACAGGCACCTCTTCTTTTCTGTGGATCCATTGAGAGAACTCGATTGGTGCTTCATTGATCAGTCTCCATTGGCTACGAGAAATACCCTCTTGATAGGTATATTCTGCTGGAGAGTATTCTATCGGATGTCCTGATTGATCGATGATCACATAACTTTGATCTTCAAAAATCAGTGCTAAAAAAAGCCGTTCGCTTTTTTTTGATTGTAGTTGCTGGGTGCTGGCTAATTTTTTGATTTTTTTATCTATTTTAAAATAGAAAGGTTTATCCACTACTTGTTTCAGTTGGGATCGCCTCCTTTTTTTCATTATAAGTGAACGATTGAAAAAAACAAATCAGTTTGATTGTCCGAATTTTCAAATTTTTTATGTTCTATTTGTTAATTCCTTCATTTTGTAAGATAATGGGCACACGAAACAAAAAAGGAGCGATCGATGAATGAACAAAGAACGATTGAAACAAGATTTCTATGAAGCAGTCAATGAAGAATGGCAAAAAACAGCAAAAATCCCTGCAGATAAACCAGCTACAGGCGGTTTCCAAGACTTAGTTGACGGGATCGACCAACTTTTGATGGGAGAAACAGACGATCTGCTTGCCCATCCAGAAAAAGTATCTTCAGAAAAAATGAAACATTTCCTTGCTTATTATCAACTGGCAAACGATTATGACCGAAGAAATGAGTTGCATGCTCAACCACTTCAGCCTGTAATCGAGAAAGTTGAATCATTGCAGTCTTTCGACGAATTGAATGAGCAATTCCCGGAATGGTTGTTGGATACACTACCATTGCCATTTAATCTAGATGTAGATGCTGATATGAAGAATGCACAGACGAATGCTTTCTTTGCTTATCCGCCTTCTTTATTTCTTCCAGATAAGACGTATTATGCACCAGAACATCCTAACGGTGCACAACTAATGGGCGTTTTCTTTGATATGGCGGTTCAATTATTGGAGCTTGCTGGCAAAGAAAAAAGTCAGGCAGAAGCAATCACAGAACAAGCAGTGCAATTTGATAAATTGATTGCTCCTCATGTAAAAAGTGCAGAAGAAAACGCAGATTACAGCAAAATGTATAATCCGCAATCTTTTGACACATTTATTCAATACACAGATAAACTTGACTTGAAAAAACTTGTCACTGGTTTGATTGGGACAACCCCAGATAAAGTGATCGTCACTGATCCAGTGTACTTTGATCATTTGAATGACATCCTGACAGAAGCTCATTTCCCCTTATTCAAAAGCTGGATGATTATTAAAACAGTACGTTCTCTTAGTGGGTATCTATCAGAAGAATTCCGCCAAGTCAGCGGAATCTATTCTCGCGTATTGTCTGGAACAGACGAAGCAATGCCTCAGAAAAAAGCAGCGTATTATCTTGCCTCTGGTCAATTTGATCAAGTCGTTGGTGATTACTACGGGAAAAAATATTTCGGCGAAGCTGCTAAAAAAGATGTAGAGCAAATGGTGAAAAAAATGATTGCCGTTTATAAAAAACGGCTAGAAGAAAATGACTGGCTTGGGGATGCAACAAAAGAAAAAGCCGTCATAAAATTAAATAACTTAGGTATCCAAGTCGGTTACCCCGATAAGATCCCAGCACTATTCGACCAATTCAAAACAGTGCCTGCAGATCAAGGTGGTACTTTGCTTTCAAACACTCTTGCTTTCAGCAAACTCACATTAAAAGATCGTTTCAGCAAATGGAACAAACCAGTGGATCGTTCAGAATGGGAAATGAGCGCTGATACAGTCAATGCTTATTATCATCCATTCCGGAATGTGATCGTCTTTCCGGCAGCCATCCTTCAAGCACCGTTTTACAGTCTAGAACAATCAAGCTCTGCTAATTACGGGGGAATCGGAGCTGTTATCGCTCATGAGATTTCCCATGCATTTGATAATAACGGCGCTTTGTTTGATGAATATGGCAACTTGAACAATTGGTGGACAGAAGAAGATCTTGCACAATTCCAAAACAAAGCACAAGCAATGATCGAAGAATTCGATGGTCTGCCTTTTGCTGACGGAAAAGTAAACGGAAAATTAACTGTTTCAGAAAACATTGCGGATGCAGGCGGTCTAAGCTGTGCATTGGAAGCAGCAAAAACAGAATCAGATCTTTCTATCGAAGAATTCTTTGTCAATTGGGCAACGATTTGGCGTACAAAAGCAAAAAAAGAATACCAACAACTTTTACTGCAAATCGATGTTCATGCCCCTGCTAAACTTCGAGCAAATGTGCAACCCAAAAACCTTGACGAATTCTATGAAACATTTGGTGTCACGGAACAAGATGCTATGTATCTAGCGCCAGAAAAAAGAGTGCGAATCTGGTAAGAGGTTGTGAAAAAGCTGTCCTGCATCAAGTAATAAGAACAGCCAAACAAAAATAGCTCCTCCTATTTTTCGTTTGGTTGGGCTTATTACCGCAGATGCAAGCTTTTGAACACCGTATATCAGAGGTTGTGAAAAAGCTGTCCTACTTCAAGAAATAAGAACAGCCAAACAAACACAGCAAGTGGGATCTCATCTATAAAAATGATAGAAGGAAGCGGGACGAATTGACGTCTCACTTCCTTCTTTTTTTACTTTCCTCAACTAATTGTTCTACCTTATCAAAAAGATACCGTGCGTTTATTTTTTTCGCTGTTTCATGACATAAGCAGCTACACCGATCAACAAAATTCCTCCAGCTACTGCTAACAACGGGCTATTAGACTCTCCTGTTTGTGGAAGTCCTTGAGCGCCATCTTTTTCCCTTTCTTTTGCTGTCCCATCTGGATCAGAAGGTTTTTCATTTGGCGATCCATTCCCTGGATTTTCCCCTTCTGGTTCATCAGTTCCCGGCGGCACACTGACAGCTTCTCGCACTGTGATCGCTTTTTGCTGGGTAACAGGTTCTGTATGAGCAACCCATTTTTCACCATCAAATGTTTCCGAACGATAAGTGACTTCTAGCGTATATTCTCCTTTTGAGGGTGCTGAAAAAATAGCGGTATGATTAGAAAATTGAGCACTTGACTGTGTTTCAACGATTTGGATCTTTTCTGGGAAATAACGCATATCTTCGAAGACAGGCGTTCCTTGATTTGGTGTGAATGCTGACACAGATACTGTAAAAGGCTTCAGTTCGATGATATTTCCTTCTGCATTCTCCGTCACACCATTTGCCTCTTGGATAATGATTGGATTATTTTGTTCGTTTGGTTTTGTCTGATTTGGTTCTTGTACGATTGCATATTCTGGATACTCCGAAGACGGTGAGGTTTCTCCGTCAAAAGTAGCACCTACAGATAGTGGAAGACCATCTACTCTTCCCTTTTCTGTTTGACGATTCTCCGGTTTGATTTGCATCAATCCATGGACATGGATGCTTCCATTCGCATAGCGCGTAACAGGCTGCTGCCCTTCTTGCGAATGTGTATTTAGAGATTCGATCCAATCTTTTGATACGGTATGTCCAAGAGTATTTTCTGATTGTTTCTCTCGTTCATTCCAATAGTAGTTCAACGAGTGATAGATTTGATCTTCGTTTTGATTCAATGGGCGGATCTGCTCTCTCATCTCAAGATTTTCTGTTCGGAAAGATAAGATACCAGAAGCATGGAAGTCTGTGTTTCCTGCCGAAGAGGTATAAAGAGCCACATTATAGGAACCATTGTTGAAGCTTGTACTGCTATTGACGATAATATCTGTTCCGCTATTGGAATCGATTCCTTTCGCAAGATTTTCGAAAGACAAACTATTGATCAATTCATGAGGGCCCGATAAAGAGGAACCACCCATTTTGAATCCATTACCGTTCCCTTCTCCTTCAACTCCCGGTACCCAACCGTTTCGATAAGCAACTGAGTTTTTGATGACTACTTTCCCGATTGAACCTGTTTCATTTTTAGCAAAAAGATCCCAACCATCATCTGCATTATGATAAGCGATACAACCGTCAAATACATTCCCTTCTCCTATTGTCAGTTTGGCCGCAAATCCATCGGCATCTTCAAATCCCGGGTCGGCATTTTCAAAAGATGTACAGTTCTTGACTAAGTTATGCGCTGGCCATGCTTCGAAAGGATCATTTGAGCTACCACTGATTTGGATTCCTGTATTTCCATTCCGATAAGCATGGATCTCTTCAATCAAATTATGGTTTCCAGAAATCTGCAATCCTTTTTGCATAGCAGCACTATTTGTAACGTCAAACCCACGTAAAACCCAGTAGTGACTAAACAGTGTCATCCCATTTCCAGTTCCTTTAAAATCAAGTACAGGTCGCTTGTTTTCTGGATTTTTCTCTGCAATCAATTGAATCGGGTTTTCTCTTGTCCCGTTAACTCCTTTTGGAATCGTCAATCCTCTTTCAAAGGAATAAGTTCCAGGAGCCAGGACGATTGTCTGCCCAGCATATGCGTATCTCAATGCTTGCGTCAGAGATAACGGATTTTGTCTGCTTCCGTTTCCTGTATCTGACCCTTCCGGTGTTACATAAACTGTCGAGTATTTAGGTTTACGGTAATCAACTGTATGCAGGATCTCTTTTGTTTCATAACTAGCCATCTCTACGTATTCTTCTGGCGGATAGTTTTTATCTGGTGTAAAACTGAAAGTAAATTCGTTCGTTCCTTCCATCAATTTTGTCTGATAATCAAATTCCCGATTTGCAGTGATTGCCAAGTCTTTCGCGTTCTCAAGTACCTCTCCTGTTGCTTGATTTTTGATTGTTAATAATCCGTCAGCATTTGCTCTAAAGGACATAGTATGGTCTTGGTTTCCTGAATGATTACTAGAGGTCACAGTGTAAATCGGATCAATCAAGCGAATGGGCCTTTCTTGTCCAGGAGGATCTGTCGCAGGATCTGAGTAAGCCACTTCTATTCCTTCTACCTTGATCGTCATATTCCTTGCTGCAGCAAATCCTGCATAAATAACCGATTCATCGGAAGCATATAGCTTTTCCCAGTCATACATGATGTCAGAAGCTAGCTCTTCCCCTGTTTCAGGATCGTAATAATATGCCTCTAAACCAGTGTTCGTTTTTTTCATCTCTACATCTAGTTTAGTAATCGAATCCGTAGCCGGAAACAGATTCCCATGACCGTTTCCGAATATATTATAAGAACCTGCTTCTTTTTCTAAGAGCCCTGCTGAAGTCTCTAAAGGCGTTGTTTCCACTGAGACACTCCCAGGAGCAGGCGCGGCTTGAGGATCTTCAGATGATATTCCTGTGATTGCCCGTGTCCCCAATCCAAGTCGCATCGTATATTTGCTGCCGTTCGTGCTGACCACTTCTTGTCTATCCGAGTCCCAGACATATTCGATCCGACTGCCCAGTATGGCAAATGAATTCGAATAAAATGCTTGCCCAAACAAATGATCTTTTGGTACTGTGTCTCTCACCATCAATGCAAATCCTTCTTGAGCATTTGTATAGGTCCAAGATTCTATTTCAATCGTCGCCCGCATCCTAAAATTGGTATCTTTCGGAATGGCTTGATAATAATAGGTCATTCCATCTGATCCGCTTGACTGGAATTTTCCGCCGTTATTCGTGGAAGAGAGCCGCACGCCGTCTTCTAATGGTTCAATCGCATATCTGCTGGCACTTGTGCTTTCTCCGAAAACTACCCCTTTCCACTCTTCAGGAACTTCATCAGATTGCTTTTCTGTCTTTTCATTTTCTGATTCTTTTATCATAGGATCATTTCCTTCTTCCACATCCTTCTCTTCACTAGCCGTTGATTCTTCCTCCAATATTGCCGTTCCTTCGCTGTTCACGTGTGCATTTTCTTCGTTCACAGTCTGTTCGTTAGCAGCAACTTCAACGACAGAAGTCAAAATCGGAGTACTGAGCATGAGGAGATTCATCATTAGTGCACTGTATTTTATTCGTTTTTTTATCAAGTCCATCCCTCCTGAAACAAATTAGAAAGCGTTTACTTAAAGTATTACCTAATTTATTTTTGCTGTCAATAAAAAACAAAATTATAATAAGTGATATTTTATGAAAAGAAAAATATCACTTTAGTTGTTAATAATATAGGGATTTATTACAGTGAAAATGATATGTTTGATAAAAAATAACAAACAAAAGAAGAGCACAAAACAATGTGATTCGTTTTACGCTCTTCTTTTATTATTTTTTGATTTTTATTTTAAAAAAAGTTTTGTTTTTTTATAGAATCTCTGCACCTAACGTGGATTTAAAATGTCTCAATGCCCATTCATGTCCGACAGGATCAAAACTTGCCACGGCATCTTTGAAAATATGGAGTTTGTATCCTAGATTATACGCATCGACTGCTGTATGCAACACACAAATATCTGTACACACGCCGGTCAAATAAACATCTGTGATCTGACGTTCTCGCAAACGAATGTCTAGATCTGTTCCACTAAAAGCGGAATAATGCCGTTTGTCTATCCAATAAACATTTTCCTGCTGCTCATGCTCTTGGTACAAATTTTTTAAAGAGCCGTACAATTCCCGTCCACTCGTTCCTATCACATTATGCGGAGGAAATAAGCGGTTCTCTGGATGGAAAGAATCTTTTGGATCATGTGCATCAATGGCAAAAACGACAAAATCCTTTTGCTCCATAAACTTTTTTGTGTGGGCAGTCAGCTTTTTTTCAATTGCTTGTCCTGCTGCACCAGTCGTCAGCTTTCCATCCTCTGCAACAAAATCATAGGTATAGTCAATCGAAATCAATGCGTTCATCTTAGTCCTCCTTATACGAGATGTTTGACAAATTCGATCACCATTTCTGCTGATCGCTTGCCTGCGTCTTCGATAAATTCGTCAAAGCTTTGTGTCGCCGAGTGATCCGCTGTGTCACTCATTGCACGTACGATCAAAAATGGGATATTGAACTGACGGGCCGTTTGTCCAACAGCGGCTCCTTCCATTTCACAAGCTAAAGCTTCTGGGAAATTCGTTAAGATTTCTTTGATTTTATCTGGAGAATCGACAAATGTATCGCCTGTAACGATCAATCCTTCTTTTGCATTCAAATCCGTTGCTTTTGCTGCTTTAGCCATTTCACTGCGCAAATATGTGCTTGCTTCATAATATAGAGGCATACCTGGTAATTGACCTGGTTTGTAGCCAAATCCTGTTGCATCTGCATCAAAGTAAGCTACTTTATCTGATATAACAATGTCGCCTACTTGTAAGCCTTCACCGATCCCGCCAGCTGAACCTGTATTGATCACCATGTTCACGCCGTATTGTTGTATCAACAGACTTGTGGTAATAGATGCTAAGACTTTTCCTATACCGGAACGGACGACAATCACTTCGTGGTTACCTAATGAACCTGAAATAAATAAAGCGCCTGCGCGTTCCCATGATAATGGTTCGCTTAGGTTCTCTCTCAAAATTTTTACTTCTTCTTCCATTGCGCCGATAATACCGATTTTCATCTTTTTAATTCCTTCTTTCTATATAAATGCGATTGCTAAAAAAACCACACATAACATTAGGATAACAATAATAAGAGATTTCATCAAAAAAGAGTTCCATTTGGTCGTCTTTTCTCGTTCACTGATCCTTGTTTTCGTGATTGGTTTATTCTTTTTGCTTTCTTTACGATAAAAGCTGGCAATCTTTTTTTCTTCTTGCTGATAAGCTGTTTCTGCTTTTCGCTGTTTTTTTAATGACTCGCTTGCTTGTGCTTGTTGTCGCTTGCGAAGTTCGCTTCGCGTAATAAGCGGTCCTTTGGCCATAAGCCGATCCCTCTACTTTCCTTTGGTCAATAATTTCCAGTATTGAATCGCATAAATCGTCTTTGCATCACAAATCAACTGATCTTTCATCGCTTGTTGTGCCTCTTCAAGAGTTAGATGATACAGCTCCAGTACTTCGTCTTCATCTTGAGCTAAAGGATTCTCGACCTTCTCTACTCCTTGTGCATGATAAATATGAAGGACTTCATTTGCAAAACCTGGTGAAAGATACATCGAAGTAAGATGGCTCAGCGACTTCGCACGATAGCCGGTTTCTTCTTCTAATTCTCTGGCTGCAGTCATTTCAGGATTTTTTCCTTCTCCTGGATCGATTTTTCCAGCTGGTATCTCCAAGATCACTTTTTCTAAAGGCTTTCGAAACTGTTTGACAAGGAGCAGGCGGTCATGTTCATCAAAAGCAATGATCCCAACACCGCCAGGATGAAATACCAGTTCCCTCTTCGAAGTTCCCCCGTCTGGTAAACGAACTTCATCTACAGCAACATCGATAATTTTCCCGCTATAGATTTCTTTGCGACTGATTGTTTTTTCTTCAAATTGCTCATTGTTCAGCATATCTTCTCCTGCTTTCTTTGTAATCATAACTGCTTTTTTTTCATTTTTCAATTTTTCTCGAAAACTCCCTATTAGTTTACCATAGATAAACCTTAGATTTTCTCTAAATATAGAAAATCCTTCTTTAGTCCGATACTCTTTCTAGTAGTCAGTATGCTAAAATAAGAATGTAATCGAATAACGGAAAGAATTCAATACTCAACGATAAATGACTTGGAGGGCTTATTATGATAAAACGAAATTGGCCGTGGCTTCTAGCACTGGTCTTGCTGTTTCTCTTTGTCCGAAACAATGGTTTTTCTTTTGTTCTAGGACTTTTATTGATAGGCGTGGTTTTAGTTTTGTGGGGGCTCTTCGGTTCGCGCAGGAAAAAAGGAAAACAAGAAGAAATCCCTGCACTGACTGACGAACTTGAGACTCACTATGAAAAAAGCGGTATGACAGCGAATGAAATCTCATTTTTCCGACAAACGATGAATCAAACAAAAAACGAGATCAATCAGTTGCAAGCGAACATGCAGCAGACAGCCAAACTTAAAGCAATCGATCTCCGTCATGATCCAGTCAAAGCGGCAAAAGCTTTATTCAAAGAATTAGTGAAGGAACCAAACCGACTGCATGAAGCAAGTCAATTTCTTTATACGCATCTGCCGAATCTAGTTGATTTGACAAATAAGTATAATGAGATCAATGACCATGAGATCAAAAACAAACAAACCTATGAAAAACTAGAAGAAAGCGCGCAAATCATCGATCAGCTATCCGCTTTGATTGCACAAGATTATCAAAAATTCGTCGCTGATGACCTAGACGACATCGACGTAGAGATATCTGTTGCGAAACAAAGCTTAAAGCGTGATAATAAACATGAACCAGAACAAAAAGAGTAACTCTTTTGTTCATAAAAAAGACTCGGAACATTCAGATGATGTCTGGTTGTTTCGAGTACTTTTTCTAAAGTAGAGACATTCATGTAAGAATCGAGAACAGATACGACAAGGAGGAATTTTTTATGGATCATAAACCGACTGAAACAAAAGATATCACACCAGTTAACGATACACTTGAAGACTTATTGAACAACCCGTTTTCAACCCCAACAGACACGCTGACCACTTCACAACAAGCGGAGATTGATCAGCTCCAAGAGCAACAGACAGCTGCTCGCTTAATTGACAAACTACCGGCGGAACGCCAAGAACAAGCAAAACAGCTGGCAGCAAAAATCGATGCCAATGATGCACAGTCTGTCATCAGCTATGGCTCAGCTGCTCAAGCGAAATTAAGTGAGTTCTCACAATCAATGTTGAATCACGTACAAGCTCAAGATATTGGCCCAGTCGGAGATTCGTTGACTGAACTGATGTACCGTCTCCAAGAAGCCAACCCTGATGAACTGCGTGCCGGAGAAGGAAATATCTTCCAACGTGTCTTCGGTAAGGTCAAACAATCGATTTATGAAGTGACAGCAAAATATCAAAAAATTGGTGCACAAATCGACAAGATCTCAGTGAAATTAGATAAAGAAAAAGACGGACTATTAAAAGATAATCTGATGTTAGAACAGCTTTACCAAAAAAACAAAGACTACTTTGATGCATTGAATATTTATATTGCTGCTGGAGAATTGAAAATGGAAGAACTTCAAACAACGATCATTCCAGAAGCAATGAAAAAAGCAGAAGAAACTGGTGATCAGATGGATGTCCAAATCGCCAACGATTATACACAATTCCTAGATCGTCTGGATAAACGTACACATGACCTTCGCTTAGCTAGACAGATCACGATTCAGCAAGCCCCACAAATCCGCTTGATTCAAAATACAAATCAGGCCTTAGCTGAAAAGATCCAAGCATCTATCGCTACAGCCATTCCGCTGTGGAAAAACCAAGTCGTGATCGCATTGACCTTGCTTCGTCAAAAAGATGCAGTGACCGCTCAACGCCAAGTCTCTGAAACAACAAACGACTTATTGAAGAAAAATTCAGAAATGCTGAAAATCTCAGCCATCGAAACAGCGAAAGAAAACGAACGCGGAATCGTGGATATTGAGACCCTGCAAACTACACAAAACGATTTGATCGAAACGATCCAAGAAACTTTGCGTATCCAAAAAGAAGGAAAAGAAAAACGTCGTCATGCAGAAGTAGAACTTGGACACATGGAAGAAGATCTGAAACAAAAACTTTTGGATTTAACCCAATAGACCATTTTTTGCTTGTTACTAAAACAAACGCCCATCAACAGTTCAATAAACTGTTGATGGGCGTTTTTCTTATCTTTCTTCTAACTTCTCCATTGGAATCTATTTCTCGTTCATCTTGCTGTGTCCATAGCCATAGCCAAAATAAATGATCAGTCCAATAACCATTACGATACCGAACACGATCCAAGTCACCGTCTGCAGACGAAGCATCAAGACGATACAAGTCAAGATCGAGACGATTGGCAAGATCGGAACGAATGGCACTTTGAATTCTCCTGCTTTTGGTTTGCCAAACATTTTTCTTAACTTCAGTAAGCCTAGACTAACTAGCATCAAATAGGCGAGCGCCATGATATTCGTTAGTTCCGCCAATACATTCAATGGGAAAAATCCGGCAAAGAATACAGCTGCCACACCAGCGGCATAAGTCGCTTTTTTCGGTGTACGATGCTTTTGATCGATTTCTGTCATAAATTTAGGTAGCAAACCATCCTTGCTGACAGCAAACAACAAACGAGCGAGTGAATACATCATCGAGATCGTCACCGTCAGCAACGTCAAGATTGCCCCTACAGCAATCACTGCGCCAACTGTTCCATGTCCTACATACCTCATGGCAAAGGCCACTGGATCATTGACACCTAGTTCAGTATAAGGAACGATTCCTGTCAAGATCAACGTCACGATGATATAAAGGACCGTAGCGATCAGTATCGAACCAATGATCCCTCTTGGTACATCTTTTTGTGGGTTTTTGACTTCCTCAGCTGCCATTGCAACAGCATCAAATCCCAAGAAAGCAAAAAACACAAGAGCTGCACCATCTAGCACACCGGAAAAACCAAAAGGCATAAATGGCTGCCAATTATCAGGCTTAACGAAAAATATCCCTACAATGATAAACAACGCGATGATACTAAATTTGACATATACCATGACATTATTCAAACGTAATGCTTTCTTGGCTTCAAGCGACACGATGTAAGTGACGAATATCACTACGAGTACCGCAATCAAGTCAATGTATGTACCATTTTCCGAATTGTACCCGCCAGTTAATGCTTGTGGAAGTTCGGCTCCTAAGCTTTTCAAGAAACCTTGCATATAGCCAGACCAGCCGGAAGCCACAGAGGAAACTGCTAGCAAAAATTCCCCGATTAACAACCACCCTGTCAACCAGGCAGCAAATTCACCAAAGACAACATACAGATAGGCATATGGCCCACCGATCACTGGCACTCGCGAAGCAAACTCTGCGAAACTCAGTCCAGACAAAATGACAACGATTGCAGCTAAGACAAATGAAAGTGACAGTGCTGGACCAGCATTTTGATTGGCCGCAACCCCTGTCACCACAAATATTCCCGTACCGATGATCGCGCCAATTCCAAGCATGATCAAATCAGACGTTTTTAGTTCTTTTTTCATCTCACTCGTATGATTGAGATTGATTTCTTTCTTACGAAACAAATCCATTGAAGTTCCTCCCCATTTTAGGTTGGAAAACAGTGATTAAACTGTTTTCATGTACCCTAAAAGGATACCACCTAAAATGACTAAAAGGCAACCAACAATAACATAAATGAGCTCTTTTTTCGTTTTTCTTTCGCCAAGGATGAAAATCCCACCTAAAGTAGAGATAATGATCCCCATTTGTGAAAGTGAGAATCCAACAGCTAAACCAAGTGATTTGACTGTTAGAAGCATACAGATATTACCTAAGCCCCATAATAATCCACAGATCATGTTTTTCCATACAAATTGATCTACTTTAACTTTACGGAAAGCAAAGAAGCTTGCACCTAAGATCATTCCGATACTTTGAGGTAAGATAATTGACATCGCATCCAAATTCGCCCAGTTGACAATGATCGTATATACGCCATAACCAATCGTAGAGAAGATCAATGCTCTAAACCCCTTACCAAAATCAAGCATTTTATTATCTGTATCTATTTTTCCTTCGTCATCTTGTCGTGCCGTCAAATACGCACCGCTTACAAGAAGAGCTAAAGCAATAATACCGTATACATAATCTTTCGTTTGTGTCCATTCTTGGAAGAAAACGGCTCCCGCAATCGTATTCAAAATTAATTGAAAACCAGTAGACAATGGTAACCCTACAGAAACACCCATGTACTTCATTCCATGGAATTGTCCATTTTGTCCAACACTCCAAGCTAAGCCAGATAAAAATCCGATCAAGAAAATCCAAGGGGTGATTACAGGACTAACAACGAAAAAGACAACTAAAGAAAACAGAAATGCACCAATCGTCATTCCTAGTGTTTGTTGATTGGCATCGCCACCAATTTTACCACTTACTAAACCAATACTACCCCATGCCAACATAGGGACTAATGCTATTAAAATTTCCATAACCAATCTCCTTTTATTTCACATGATAAGAAACTTATCAGCGAAAACGTTAACAACACAAGCGTTTTTTTTCGTTTCTAACGATTTTCTAACGTTTTTCATTATAAAAATTTAAGATTGGGAAAAATAAAGTCATTGTCGTCCCTTTTCCTTCAGTTGATTCAGCCGTCAATTGGATACCTAATTTTTCTGCTAGATTTTTTGCCAAATACAGGCCTAATCCTGTTGAATGCGTTTTACTAAGTCGTCCATTTCTTCCAGTAAACCCCTTATCAAAGATTCGTTTCAAATCTTCCTCCGGGATACCGATTCCTGAATCTTTAACAGAAAGACTGACTCCTTGCGCTTCCTTTTTTATGCTCACCATGATATTTCCGTGGTCCGGCGTATATTTGATGGCATTGCTAAGCAGTTGGTTGAAGATAAAAGCGACCCATTTAGCATCAGTCAAAACAGTATGATCCTCACCAATGATTTCGTAGCGAAGATTTTTTTGGATAAAATAATTGGCCTGACTGCGTATCACAGGCTGGATGATTCCTTTCAATCCATACTCTTGGATGAGATAGTCCCGCGAGAAACTGTCGAGTCTTGCATAATACAAGACTTGCTCTACGTATTCGTCGATTTTTGATAATTCATTTTCGAGTAAGGTATACTTTTGATCGTCAATATCGAACTCGATCGAACGAACCAGTAACTTGGAAGCGGAAAGTGGTACTTTGATCTCATGGACCCATGAGTCAATATAATCTTTTTGGTCTTGTTGATTGCTGATTGCTGATTGCATCACTTCTTGATGTTCGCGGATCAGCTGATTGATATATTCTTCTACCAGTTTTTCTTCTTCTGTCCGCCCGCCACTCAAATAATTTTGCAAAGGAGATGTTTTTTGTATGTCAGCTAACTTCCCCCACCATCTTCTTTTGCTCAAGTAGCCACCTAGCAGATAAAAAATCAGAAAGACGCCCTCGATCAAAGCTAAATAAGCAATCGTACTCAAATCCACTTTGATATTTGGGGCTAGCCACATCACAAAGATCGTTAAGGCAATAAAAAACAGCCATCCCAAGATCAATGTCCACTGATCTTTCAAATATTTAAAGAAATTCATCTTAAAAGCTCATCCTTTCAGGGAACGATATATCCCTGTCCTACTTTTGTTTCGATATATCCTTGGATACCTGCCTGTTCGATTTTTCGGCGTAACCGATTGATGTTCACTGTCAATGTATTGTCATCTACAAACCGCTCGTCATCCCAAAGTGCTCGCAGCAATTTTTCACGGCTTAAGATCTTTCCGTTGTGTTTCATCAAAATAAATAGCAGGCGGTATTCATTTTTGCTCAAATCAATGATCTCTCCATTGATCTCCATACTTCCGTTGTCGACATTCAACGTAATACCATTATGGCTCATCATCTCACTGGATAATTCTGTGTAATTATAAGAACGGCGAAGCAACGCATTGATTTTGGCAATCAGTACATCGATTTGGAAAGGCTTTGTCACAAAATCATCTGCTCCCATGTTCATGGCCATGATCATGTCCATATTCGTATTCCTGCTGGAGATAAAAATGATCGGTACTTTCGATACTTCACGTATTTTTTGACACCAATAATACCCATCCAAAACAGGAAGATTGATGTCTAGCAATACAAGCTGTGGTTCTTCTCTTTCAAAGTCTGAAAATACTTGGTTGAAATCGGTCGTTCCAAAGGTTTCGAATTGCCATTTCTCAAGTTCTTCCATAATCAATTGTCGAATGATTTCTTCATCCTCGACTACCATGATTTTTGCCATAAAAAATCCCTCCATCTTTCTTCTTGCTTCTACAATATCAAAGAAGCCTTTGTGAAACAAGTTGGCTTACCTGTAAAATGTCATTTTAGAAAACGTTCAAAAAAACTGGAAATAGGCGATTTAATCGCGTTTGTCTCTTCCAAGCAGCTTAAATTTATTATGTTATTCTTAATAATTGGTCTATCATCTGTTATTTTTCTTTGGTTGTTTTTGTCTTTTAAATTTTCGATAACCCCAATAACCGAAAAGAGTTAGTATTAGCAATACACCTAATAAGAGCGCAAGTAATCGATAAAGATGGTATCTTTTTGTCTTTTCCATCTTCGAAGAGGCTTCTTCTGTAAAGGGGACTCGCTTCCCTGTCACTAGTAACCTGTGGGTGTTCACAGTATAAGGTGTGCAAGTAATAAGTGTGACCAGATCCTGTTTTTCTCTGATTGCTAATGTATCTGTTTTTGTTGGAAGGACAACGATTTTCTCAACGACTTCATAAGCGAGCATCTGACCATATACTTCAAGATAGAAACGGTCATTTTTCTCCATTTTTTCAAGATCTGTAAACAATTTTTTCTCAGCAACACCGCTATGGGCGGTAATGACGGAATGTGTATTTTCTCCTCCAATTGGAAAAGAGGTACCTTGTAGAACTGTCGCTCCTCTATCTAATAAAAGATCATTTGTTTCATCGAATAAAGGCAAGCTAACATTGATTTTTGGAATATAGATTGCTCCGATCATATGTTGTTCGTAGTATTCTTTTCCTGGATTTCGGACATCTCTAACCGCTTGTTCAAAAGGATCTTTGACTTGACCCATTCCTGGGATGGCTGCCGTACTAGCAAGCGCCTGATTTTTCTTTTCTTGTACTGCTAATCGTTGCTCATGTTTTTCTTCTTTCTCTCGTGCAAGCTGTTTTTGATAATTCTCGATCCTTCTTTGGTCCAAATAATTGCTGAGAGCATCAGCTAAAAATGGATATGTAAAAACTGCAGCTCCTGTAAGAAACATCACTGCCATGAATAATTGTAATAACATACTGATTTTTGTTTGAGGTCTTTTCTCTGTTTTCTTTTTCATTTTCTTCACCTTCTTATTTAAAAAAACTGCAGCAACCTTTATAAAAACCGATTGCTGCAGCTTATTTTTGTTGCTTATACTTCAGACTTCATTTTAGATTTACGGTACCAGCTGTAGGCCCCAATCATCAAACTTAGACCGATCAGCAAGAATGCTAAGATCCCGTTCCCTCCAGTAGAAGGAAGAAATCCTTGTCTTACGTTTGGTACGCGTGCTGCTCCTGGATACTCATAGTCCACAATCACAAGTTCATCATCATAGCTACCATATTCTACATTGAACTCTGTGAAAGCTGCTTCACCTGTTGGTAAAACATATCCTTCTGGTGCTACTGTTTCTTTCATGAAGTATGTTCCGTAATCTAATCCAACAACTTCGAAGTATCCTTGGTCATTTGAGACAAATTCTGTTGCCTCTACACTATTATCACTTACCCAATCGATTGTGATTTCTTCTGCATCAGCACCTGACTCATAAACAGGTAAACGTACGCCATCTTTATAGAAAACAGCATAAGCAGTTTTCTCTTCGTTCCACAATTCAAATCTTGCACCGTCTAGTAAAGCATTGCTTGAAGCATCAAACTTTTCAAATCTTCTCCCGCCAGTCGTTACTTCTTCTGGTGGCACGCGACGTTCGTTGTAGTCATACTCGTCACCTCTACCGATTTCGATCAATGCTGTATTGTTATGGAATTCGTCTGCATTGATAACTGCGTTGACTTGCAAGTCATAGGTAACAGTTAATTCCCCGCCACGATGATTCCCTAATTTTTCCAGTGTTGCTGTGTTCGGTATACCTCCTGTTTCAAGAATGATCTCCACGACAAAACCGTTACCCGCTTTTGTTACTGTATAATCAGTATCTTTTATCAGTGTTGTATCTCCTGCTTGTACAAGGAGTTCCTGATCAAAATAACTCAAACCTTCTGTTGGCGTATCTGTGATTGTGAAATGCGTGATGACTGTTGTATTGTCCTCATTGATTTCATCAATAAAGTAAGGAATCGGTGCAGTTATTGTATAAGAAACTGTTTTTCCTTTTTCTAAGTCAACATATCGGATCGTTTCTTCTTCACCATTTTCATTGCGAATCGTCACAGTTCTAACGTCTGCTTCATCTACATTCATTTCTTTGGAAGAATCTTGGATTTCATTTTTAGGATATAAGTGTACATCGGTGTTGTACGTATCTTTCCAAGAGGTTCCATCCCATACACCGCCAATAATATCTGGCATCATAACTGGCATCATGACAACCATTGGAGACGCGATTCTTGAAATATGAGCTGGTGAATATGTTTCTAAGAAGAGATAGACTTTATCTCTCGAAGAAGGTGCCTCTTCCGTCACTTGGACATTTCTGAAAACAGCTTCACCATTTTCGCCAGTCGTCTGCTTATCTATACTTTCGATACCATAAGATACAAACCATGCTGCTGTGTGATCTGATTGGATCAAAGCAATCGCAGCGGCAGGTTCTAACCCATCATCATCTATGTCAGTTGTTCTAGGGTCATCTTTCAGCAAATTATAATAGACATCTGTAACATCAAACATTTCAAAATCGACGCCTGGAAGATTCTCATTACCAAAATCATCTGATACCAACCCGCTATTCGGTCGTTCTTCAGGCACAGTCGTGAATGCTTTTTTGTGTAATGTGATCGTCACTTCACTTGGTTTTTCCGTGACTTCTTCAGCGTGAACTAATTTTCCATTTCCAAAACTTCCTAATCCTACAGCTGCGAGCAACAGTGCACTCATCCCCATGGTCATCATTTTTTTATTCATTTTTTTCTCCCCGTTCTTTTTTTATTAATAAAACAGCACCTAACAACAAAAGGATTCCTAATAAAGAAATCAGTGTTCTTGCTTCATTGGTTTGTGGAAATACGGACCCTTTCACTGGTTGATTTGGATTGCTTGGCCCACTTGGTTCTTTCGGTTTGTCCGTTGTTTCTTTTATGGTCTCGTTATACACGCGTGGCGTTGCTGATTCATAGGCAGAGGCTGGAACTTTTCCGGATTCCAATTCAGCCATCTTCTGCCCATTGACCATTACATATTGCGGCTGTCCTTCTGCATCCACCCAAGATTCAGGGACAATGACCTCGATTTGCTTACTTGCTTCGTCCATTTCGTACCCTTCTACACTTTTCAATTCTTCAAAATAATAGGTACCAGAGGGCAAGAATCGTTGACCTGTCGTGACTAGACCGTCTTTATCTGAAATGAATTTGCTTACATTTTTATCATTCAAAGGATCGTTGTTTGCTGGTTTGATCCATTGATTTTTCAAGTCATTCGCAGGAGCCATGTCTAAATAATATTTTTCTCCTTCTATCATCTGATACAGAGCAAAAACAGCACCTTCTAATGGGCGTCCTTTTTCAGTTGTTCCTCTTTGTCGTCCATACTTGAAAAAGTATGGATCTCTTAAATAACCGACATTTTTAGGATAGATATGGATCTCTTGCAGTTCCTCGGTTGGTTCTGTTGGATGATAGATTGGCAAAACAGCAGCAATCGGGATCGCTGTTTGATCGATATCCACATTCAACCCGATTTCCGGATCAATTGATTCTTCAAAAATCAAATAAACTGCATCTCGATCTTGGTTTTTCTTAGGTACTTGGATGCGTGCAATCCCATCTCCTAATCCACCAACCGTATCTTTTCCAGTCGTTACCGACTCCCCAACCTGGGCAAGTCTTTCTTCTGTGATCAACTGACGGATATTGTTTCTGCTCGTTTCAGCGATTTGCTGGACGAATTCTCTAGAGGTCATGTTCTCAGCAGCTTTTTTGTCATGATAATAATCGGTCATATCGTAAACGGCGAATGTCGCTCCATTTAGCGGGACCGTCTGCGAAATGATATCTGCTGTTTTTCCCGCTTCCTCAGAGATAGCCAGACCGTCATTTTCATGGAATTCAAATTGGTCGTTATAATCGATATCTCGAATCATCCGTTTATGCAATACGAATTCCACAACGTCTTCCCCTAATTCTTCTGCCGACATCGTTTGAGGAAGAAGGACTGCTACAAATGGTAGTAAAACAAGTAATTGAAGCATCAAACACAACAGCTTTTTCATTACCTTGCCCCCTCCTTTTTAGATTGTCTGACATACAAACCATAGGCAGCACCGGCAAGTGCCACGAAGAATGCAGCAAGCAGGATATAGAATAATCGTCCGGATCCCCCTGTAGCAGGCAATGGATTTTCAGGATCATTCCCGACACTAAGCTGTAGCCTGATTCGGTTCGTATCCAAAAGTTCATATTCTAACTCTTGCTGCAGATCAGGAGTCTCTGCTTCTTCGTTTGGATAATAAGAAACCTCAACTTTTAGTGTCCCGGCTTCTTTTCCTGGAACGACCCGATCATTTTCCACTTCTGGTTCTTCACGATAACTAATTTCTAAAATAAAGTAGCCTGGAAGTTTCCTGTAGCCGTCCGGCGACTTCACTTCCTTGATCCGATAGAATCCTTCCGTCAAATCCAAAGCATTGAATAGGGAAGAATCGTTTGGATCTGGTGCCAAGCCTCCGACGATGAGTTCATAGTCTCCTGCACTATTTTGTTTCTCAATTGAAAATTCTGCGCCTTCAAGACGTCGACTACTTATACTGTCAACTTTCAAAAGTTCCAGATCGATTGGTGCTAGTTCATCTTCTAAGGTTACTTGTAATACACCATCGATGATGTCATAACCCTCCGGTAACGGATCAGTTTCGTCTTCGATGACTGTCTCTCCAATGACAAATTTCCCTTCTTCATTCAGTGCAAACTGGAATACTTGATCAGACAATTGATACCCGTTTGGTGCAACAGATTCTGAGACCTCATATTCGCCGATAGACAAGCGTAAAGGTTGACTGTATTCTAAATCGACATATTTCTCTACACCGACTGTATAAAGATAGAAGTAACCGATTCCAGACAAACGTTTCGATTCTTCGGGTTCTAACGGGTTGCCTGTGTATGCTCGATACAGTGGGAAGGAAGAATCCCCTATTTTTCTGATATCAAAACCTGCACCATCTAAAGGATTGCCTTCATGATTTAATTTTCTAACTCGGATCTCCCGATAATCAAACGTATTGTAAGCAGTAAATTCTACCCATAATCGGCCCTCTTCGTCTGTTGAATGGGTGAGATATTGCCAATTTGCTTCACCTGTTTGTCTAAGCTGGATGGTACCTGCCTCATTATCGTACAGTCGCAAGATCCATGTGTCGTTTTCGTCAGGTTCTTTGAAACCTTCTGGGCTTTGACTTTCAACGATTTTGTATTCTGCATAGTTGGCATTTTCTTCATTGTCTATATGAATAAATGAATCTGGTTCTCCAATAGGATGAATGACTTTCTCACCCTCCACGTGCAAATATTCTCCATTTTCATTTACTGAATAGAATGTGAGCATTCCTTTCTCTTCGTCTGCTTCATTCGCACCAGAGATTCCTTTAGCTACCGGCGTTCCAATTTCAAGTCCGCTTCCATCGGTTTGATAAAGTTCAAACTCTGCCCCATTGATTGGCGTAGTGCTTCCTTCAATCAGTTTATTGATGTTCATGTGGACTGGCTTGAATTCATTCCGCATTTCCAATTTGACATACAAGTCTTCATAATCCGTTTCGTCCTCATTGACATTTTGAACAATTGAAAGTTTGTGGTATTCGCCTTCATAATAAGAATCAGGATCGCTACCTTCTTCTCCACCAACTCTTACTCCTGAAGTATTTGCTGCTACCAACTCATAGTGACCAAGCGCTGTATCTCCGCTGGAACTGTATTTTTTGATTTGGAATTGATACGTCTCATCCACTAACTGATAACGGGGCGGTCCAGCGATCTCTCTGATCCAGAAAATGTCACTAACAGCACCTGTTTCATCCCCCAGCACAGGGATCTTCGTTTCAAAGATTGCGAGTCCATCGTTGGTAGTTGTTCTCGTTTCAATCGGTTCCACATCCCCGCTATCCGGGTCCTGGTCATATAGAGCAAATTCGATTCCTACTAAAGGTTCCCCATTTTGCCCCATTTTGCTTATTTGGAAATTCCGGTCCTTATGCTCATAACGAATAGACGAGGTCGGGAAATACATTCGCCCGTTCATAACATCGTTTTCATAATCCTCCAAGTTTTGGATATAGGCCATATTGTTCACTGCATAGAAATTCCCGTCTTGTGCTCCTGCATCCAGTTTTACTTGATACTTGATCCTGACCATTTCCCCTTCACCTAACGAGATTGGAGAAAATTTATAGGCTTGGTTTTCTCGCCCAACATACGTTGTCGGCGTCGCCACTACTTCTGGCGGTGCTTGTCCATGACGCGTTTCATCCCATATTTCTGGCTCTTGGTACTTCATGCCATTTTCTCCTGGATCTAGATGATAAAACTTAATATCAGCATCTCTTCCAGCCCCAAACGGTGAAACATTAAATCCAGTTTCATCATAAAGTGTGGCTTGCTGGATCGTCTTTTTGAAAGTAGAGGAGATATCCTCCAAGGCTGTAATGATGTCATTCTTGTTGTTCGCATCGTAATAACGCGGTGTTGTGCCATCATCATTTAAATCAGCAATGTTTTTTAATACATTTCGTCCGATTGCATCGAGCCGCTGTCTACCGGCAATACTTCCGTCGATTCCTAACCCAATGGAGAAAATACTTGGCGGGTTCTCTTGGTACTTGTTTTTCAGCCAATGATGATACGCAACAGTATTGATGGCTGACGACTTTTCTTGTGAAGTTGGACTACCGTTAGTATCATTGCTTGCGCTTCCTGTACCAACCCAGTGAGTTGCTTTATCATCACCTTCTTTTACTTCTCCGTAACGGTATTCCACATTTGTCCCATTAACAGGACGGTCAAAGTCAGATGCGTAGGTAACTGGATAAGTAAATCCTGCATTAGAAGTATTCCCAGAAAAGGTTTCAAAGTTTTTGAACAAATCACCACGATCTATGGCAATCTTATCCCCCATGACACTCCAACTGCTCCAAGCTCCCCAAATACTTGTGCGAGATCTTGTTTGGATCGGTGCATAACTGAAGGTGGGTGTTCCGTCTCCTACGACGATCAGGATCTTTTCTGGATTTCTATTTTCTCCGCCATTATCCGCATACAATGTTTCATAGCCATTTTTAAGTCCTAGTGTAAGCGGCGTTCCTCCGATGGGTGTACGATTCAGTGCTGTATTCTCACTTCCCGTTAAACGATTGATGTCATTTGTCAACGGAAAGATGTCCGAACTGATTTGTTCCTGGTTATTGATGACTGTACTATTATGATAAAAATTCACCATACCGATCCGAATATCCATATTTGGGTCGGATAGCAGATTTTCACTAATTTCATTTACCGATTCTATCAGCGCCGCATTTTTACTCTGGCCTCCGCCTTCTAGTGTCCCTTCATTCATACTGGCTGATTTATCTAGAACAAAAACGATATCGATTGGACTGATTTCTTGTTTCTCACTTCCGATCACATCTAGATAAACGTTATAAAGTGTCGTTGCATCTTCAGGATGTAGATCAGATGTTGGGTTGTTTGATAGAACAGGTTCTACCCATTTTTTGATATATGCCCCGTTATAATCCAAGTAACTGTTTTCAAAATTCCGTTCATCTCCCCAAAGCTGAACGGTTTGAGCCGGAACATTTACATCTTCTTCACCTGCAGTTGATCCATTATCAGCCGCATAGTCGTAATTTCTCCAGTTCGCTCCCCCGATTGCGTAATCACTATCATCGATCAAGTTCTCTCCATCATATGGTGAGCCTTTTTCTCCCTGATAGCGTTCATTACTTTGTGACCAATTTCCTAATACTTTCGTATAATCATTCGTTGTAAATCGTGGATAGCGGTGCTGATCGTTTTCAGCTATTCCGCTAGGATAGATATATTCATATGGATCTTGCGTAGCTGTTGGTCCAAGACGCTCTAAAATACCGTTGAATAACCGGCGTTGAATGCGTTGGAGTGCTTGACCGCTGGGCACGATTGGTGCGTCCAGCTCTTCCGTTTCATTTTCTTCGCTACGTTGATTTTCAGCGGAATCCTCTGTATCTGTTTCATTTTCTTGTAATTCTTGATTAGCTATTCTTTCATCGACCACCACTTGAAGAGGTAGTTCCCCTTCATTCACATCTGGAATCTTTTCTGTTTCAAAAACCAATGTGCCGGTCTCAGCTTCTTTCGAATAAAATTTTCCGACATACCATTCTTGACCATCGATTGTCTCGACTTTTAAGTCTTCTCCATCTTCATCGTAAGAGGAGAGACCTGTTCCCCGAACGTTTTTTACGGTACCGATACCGGCAGCAGCTGTATCGATTGCTAAACGTATCCTACCTTCGTTCGCACTCTCTTTCTTTTCAAAAGCCAGATGCCATTCAAACGTTTCTTCTTTTTCGATATACCTCCCTTCGATTTTTGCATAATCCTCATCTAGAAATACCTCATCCTCCTTCACTTCTGTTGACTCAGCAGCTACATCCAATGCTGTCATATGATAGACAGACTGGAAATACGGTCCAAATAACAGACTGACAGCTGCTAACTGCAAAAGCTTCAATTTTACCCCTTTCACATTCTTATACTCCTTTCTAAAACATGTGTCTTCTTTCACAACAAACACCAAAAACAACATCTATCTAATTATAATCTAATTTAATTTTAACTTTAAATCAAACAATATCCATTTTAGTTAAAAAACACCAATTATACAACGATTATTATTAAAATTAGATTATAAAATTTTATAACACTCTCATTTAACAGAACTTAAGTTATTAAGACAGGTAAATAATTTCCGACTGTTTCCCTGAAAAACAAAAAAATAAAGCACGAATGCGTATTTACGCACTCATGCTTTATTCATGCAATTGATTCAGATAACGGCAGCACACAAGATACCGATAACACTTCCTAAAATAGCTCCTCCTAAAACATCAGTAGGATAATGTAAAAGTAAAAAAATTCTTGAATAAGCGATCAAACAAGCAAACAGAAAAGCTAGTATTCCTGCAATACGACTTAACTCGAACAACGCTGCTACAGATAAAAAAGCAAGTGCCGTATGCCCTGAAGGAAAAGAAGAAGTCTTCGGTTTACTTGTGTAAAGGACAAGCCGACGATTTTTTTCATAAGGTCTTTTCCGTTTTGTCGTTTTTTTAATGAGAAGTAGACCAACAAAAAAATAGATTAGACTGCCTACAAGAATAGCTAGACCATATTCTCTTGTATCAGGTACTAAAACTAAAACCGTAGCAAGGAGCAGCCAAATAAAACCGCCATTAGAGATATTACTGATAAATTTCAAGAAATTGATTTTCCGATTGTCCGTTTCTCGTTGCTTAGCGAACTTATTGATAATACTATCATCGATTTTAGCAATCAAACGCAGCATGTTATTCCTCCTTTTTAAGACCCTTTTCTTGCGTACGATGGATAAAAAGCAGGACTTGAAAATAAAACAAGAAGCTGAAACCTAATAAAGCAAGGTAGACTGGTCCTGCAAACCATAATGCAATCAGAAGTATCGACGTGCCTGCTAAATAGAAAAGTGCACTTTTAAAATCATTAAAAAACAAGAAAAATGCTGCAATCCAAGAGACTTCTTTTTGATTTTCCAGTTGAAGCAAGATTTTGTAACTAAAAAGAACAGCACTTAATAGAAGCAAAAACAACGTAGTATACATCAATGTATAGCCAATTCTCCCACCCAAATAATGGAAAATCCGATAATCGATGAATAAAAGAAGAAAATAACTACTTGCTAAACTATCTTGCTTTCCGTAAAGAGAAAGATTCTCACGAAACTTCTTCCAGTATAATGAACTGAGCTTTTTCTCTTCATTTTTTTTGTAATAATAAATCATATAGAGAACTGTTCGACTTGCTGTTCCTAATGTGAGAACAGGCAAGACGCACAGGAACCACAGTAGCTGTAACTGGATAAGACGCGGAATCCATTCAATGATTTCTAAAAAATAATCATTGGCTCTTTTACCAATCGACCGATTCATCATCCTTTTGATCCTCCTGTCAAATCCATTCCTTCAATGAAATAACGTTGTGCAAAAAAGAACAGCAAGATCGTCGGGATCAAGACAAGTGTTGCTCCTGCCATCAGATAATTCCATTGTGTCGTCGCTTGGTTCTGAAAAACTTGCAAGCCAATCTGCAACGTGTATTTTTCTTGATCTTGGATATATAACAGAGGACCTAAGAAATCATTCCAAGCCGCGTTGAAGGAATTGATTGCAATCGTGATCAAAGCAGGTTTCGTCAATGGAAGCATCAAATGACTCCAAATATACAAATGATTCGCTCCGTCGATTTCAGCAGCTTCGATCAATTCATTATTGATCGATAAGTAAAATTGACGCATCAGAAATATATTGAACGCATTGCCGAAGAACGATGGAACGATCAGGGGCAAATAAGTACCTACCCAGCCGATCTTGGAGAATAATACATATTGAGGAATCATCGTTACAAACCCCGGGATCATCATCGTAGAAAGAACCAAAGCAAACATCAGCTTTTTCCCAGGAAAATCAAGCTTCGCAAATCCATAAGCAATAAAAGAATTCGAAAGGACATTACCGATCACTACTAGCACAGTGATGAATAACGTATTTCTTGCATAGCGCCAAAAAGGAAATGCGGCAATCGTATCCAGATAGTTTTCCCATACGATTTTTTCTGGGAAAAAGGTCGGAGGATAACGAACGATTTCTTCCATCGGTTTCAATGAAGTAAATACCATCCAAAGCAATGGAATGAGCAAAATAATTCCTATTACCGTCATAAGCACATAGCTTAGCATCTTTTTTGATTGCCGATTCACACTGGTTTTTTTAAAATAATCCATCATTTGCCGTCACCTCCAGAATAATAGACCCATTTAGGTGCAAGCTTCAAATTGACGAAGGTCAGAACCAAAACGATCAGAAATAGGATCATCGACATAGCCATCGCATATCCCATATCAAAAGCGACGAACGCCTTGTTCCACATATGCAGATTATAAAAAAGCAAGGAATTTGCAGGTCCACCTGTTCCATTTTTCGTCATGACATAAGCTTCTTGAAAAATTTGGAAAGAACCGATCGTAGAGGTGATCACATCGTAAAAAATAATAGGAGTGATTAATGGCAAAGTAATACTTTTGAACTTTCCCCAAACGCCTGCTCCATCGATTTCTGCTGATTCATATAAAGATCTAGGAACATTTTGTAATGTAGCTAAGTAAAGTAGCATTGCTCCTCCAGAGCTCCATATTTTCATCAAAATCAACGCAGGTTTCGTCCATTGTGGATCAAACAACCAAGCTGGTCCAGGGATATGGAACCAGCCCAGAAATGTGTTGATCAATCCTGCAGATGGAGAAAGCAGCTGCATCCATAAGATGTAGACTGCTACTCCTGATAAGACTGCCGGTAAATAGAAAACTGTACGGAATACACTGATTCCTTTGATTTTTTGATTGAGTACTGTGGCTAAAAACACACTGAAAATCGTCGTCAGCGGTACATTGAAGATGACGAAATAAACGGTGTTGTATAACGATTTCCAAAATAAATCATCATGAACGAACATTCTTTTGAAATTTGCTAGACCAATGAAATTCATCTTGGATGTCAAATTATAATCGGTGAAACTACCAATAACTGAAAAAAGCATAGGCCCTAGCATAAAGATTAAAAAACCGATAATAAAAGGCGAGATAAATAAATAGGCCCATCTTGCTTCTTTTTTCTTTCGGATAGATAAACGCTTCAAATTTTCTTGCCTCCTCTGTACCTAGACAGTCAAAAACGGATTATTGATTTTGCTTGACTAAGTTCTCTACTGCTTTTTGTGCATCTGCCAATCCTTCTTTTGCTGATTTTGTTCCTAAAAGAATCTGGTCGATCTGTTCATTCACTAATGTCGTATAATCCGGTGCATCTAAAGGAACTGGTGTGATCACTGTATTTTTAAAGTTTTCGTCCGCCATTTGATAGATCATTTTCCCTTTGTCCGTTAGGTTGTCATTATTCACTAAATTCTCGTTGGCTGTTTTACTTGCCATGATATCAAAACTTTTTTCGCCGAATTTTTCTTGTACTTCTGGAGAAGAAAGATATTTGATGAATTCATAAGAGGCTTCAGGATCTTTTGCTCCGTATGGTACTTCCAAGACGAATCCGCCACCCCATGACCAATGACCTGAACCTTCCTCTTTTTCTGGAAGCTGCATCACGCCAAAATCAAAATCATCCGGTGCGTTTTCCATCAAGCTAGAGTAATAATTGATGTTTTGGGCGCGCATAGCTACTAATCCAGAAATAAACGGATCAGACACACCAGAACCAAATTCTGCTTCTAATTTGTTGATTGTATTTTTTCCATAATAATCTTGCCAGTCTTGAATCCATTCTAAGGCTTCCACTTTGTTTTTAGTATCAATCTTGACCTTTTCGTCCTTATCAAACCAACTAGTCCCGTTGTCTGCGTTTAATGCCCATACATCAGCACCTAAATTCCATAATGGATAAAAACCGATACGCGTAAACTCTTTTCCTTCTTTTTTATCTAGTTTACGTGCTGTTTCTTCTAATTCATCCCAAGTTGTCGGTAGATCTTGTTCGCTGATCCCAGCTTCTTTAAATAACTTTTTATTATAAAAAATGACTTGTGTATCTGTATTAAATGGGATGGCATAAGGATCACCTTTATATTCTACTGTGTCCCAAAGCTGGGGATAAAAATCCTTAGAAGTATCTTTATCTACATACTCGGAGAGATTGGTTGCTTGCTGTGCTTCTGCTCTTTGCGCAACGGAATTTATGTCCTGTACAATAACATCAGGTGCATTTCCAGCCGTTATTGCAGATAAAGATTTGGTCCAAATATCCCCCCATGGCTGATACTTATAATTTACATGGATCTCGTCTTGTGATTGGTTGAAATCCTCAATGATTTCTTCGATGGCTTCTTTTCGTGCGCCCGACCCCCAAAAGGACCAGAAATCAATATTTTTTCTTCCATCACTTGTTTTTTCAGAAGAATTTGCTGCACTTGAGCTGGCATCGCTTGTATTACTTGATCCGCATCCTCCTAATAAAAACAATGCTGAACTTGCCAACAATCCTGTAAACAATAATTTTTTCATATTTTACCTCCAAATTTTAATGTAACCGATGTCGGTTTTAATATAACGATATCATTTTGTTCTGAAAATAACAATTTATAAGGTGTGATTATCGAAAAATTATTAATGATACCAACACTTTATATAATTCGCGAGCGCTTTCTTTGAATTTTTTAATCTTTCGTAGCAGAATGAGAATGTATTAAAAAAAGATTAGGAGGAATTTTGATGTTTAGACACCAGAAAGAATTGCAGTTTGAGGCAAAACCAGATCGTCCGAATCCATTAATCGCGAAATATCTGCAGGAGCTGATCGGCGGCCAATATGGCGAGATGAGTGTAGCTATGCAGTACCTGTTCCAAGGTTGGAGCTGCCGAGGAGAAGAAAAATATAAAGATATGCTGATGGACATTGCAACAGAAGAAATCGGCCACGTAGAAATGTTGGCGACAATGGTTGCTCGTTTATTAGAGGGTGCGCCTGTTGAAGATCAAGAAGCAGCGATGCAAAAAGATCCAACAATCGGTGCCATTATCTCTGGAATGAATCCACAGCACGCGATCGTAGCTGGCTTAGGACCTCGTCCTGCTGACAGCGTGGGCAATCCATGGAGCGGTGCCTATATCATTGCGAGTGGCAACTTGTTAGCAGATTTTAGAGCTAATTTAAATGCCGAATCACAAGGAAGACTTCAAGTAGCACGTATTTACGAAATGATCGATGATCGTGGCGTAAAAGATATGCTGTCTGTTCTCCTTGCAAGAGATAGCTATCATCAAAACCTATGGGAATGTGCAGTGAAAGAATTAGAAGAAAAAGAAGGTTCAATCTTAGTCCCAAGTACTTTCCCACGTGACAAAGAACGAAAAGACATTGCTTATGACTTCTATAACTTCTCAGAGGGAGACCAAAGTAGTGAAGGTTCTTGGGCTAGCGGCAAAGCATTGGACGGCGAAGGCGAATATCAATGGTTGAAAGAACCTAAGATCGAAGGCGCTGCACCAAAATTAGAACCAGTAACACCAAAAATGTATGGGACACCTCCATTCAAGAAATAAAAAACATACGTAGGAAAAAGGTTGTGACAAGATTTTTGTCACAACCTTTTTATTGTATTAGAAACGACTTTCCTATTGGCTCGATTCAAATTTTTGGAAAAATAAATTCCCTTCAGCAGTTAAGCGAACACCTCTGTTTTCTGGATTCAATGTGATATATTCTTTCTCTTTACACCATCGGAAAAACGCGTTCCCGAGATTTCCTCCTAAATGAAATGTTCGTTCTGTCCAATCTAAGCAAGGCTTCACAAGTGCTCCAGATTGTTTTTTCAGTGCGTCAATATCTATTCCTAAGTCTTTGAAATAACAAACGCCTTCTTCTGTAAGTTCCACATGATGGTTTTCCATCACAAGATAGTTGTTGTGATGGAGAAAGTTGAAAAAAACTACACCTATCACACCGGCTAAATGCCGATAACAAGATATTCCTGCTTTTAATTCACTATATTCTTTGTTTTCATTAAATGATTTGATCGGTTTAACCGGACTAACTACCATAAGATTTTCTAACAAATCAGCGATTTTCAGAGATGATAATCGATAATAGACATTTCTTCCCTGTCTATAAGACATCACCCAATCAAGAGAATGAAGTTTTTTTATATGATAAGATGCTGTATGATCTTTTATTTTTGCTTTCTTTGCTAGTTCATGCACGGTATGGAACCTTCCATCCATCAATAAAGTAAGGATCTCAAGTCGCGAATGATCTGCTAAGAGTTTAGTCGTTTGCTGAAGATCAGGAAATCCAGCCATTTTTTTCTCTCCTTTCACACATCGATGAGCATCGAGGAATAAGCTTAGTATACTATATTCAGAGGTGAGGATTATGTTTAAAAAAATGGAAAAAGAAAGTTTCTATTACGGATTTCCCGTCGTGCTGATGACGACTAAGGATGAAATGACTGGTAATGACAACCTCACGCCAATCAGCTCCACTTGGACACTTGGCAAAACGATTGTCATTGGAATCAGTATGCACAGTAAAGGGTATACAAATTTAAAAGTGGGACATGCCGCTACCTTCAATCTTGCAGATCAAACACTTTGGGAAAAAATCGAGAAAATCGCAAAGACGACAGGCCATCCTATCATGCCCGATTATAAACAAAAAGCTGGCTATTCCTTTTGCTCTGACAAATTTCAATTGGGAAAGTTCACGAAACTAACAGGTGAAGAAGTTGCAACTGTTCGGATCAAAGAATGCCCGATTCAAATAGAAACGTTGGTTCAACGAATTTCAACTAGAGAAGACTTTGCTATTGTAGAGTGTGAGATCGTAGCTATTTTTGTAGAAGAAGGGATTTTACATGATCCAACTCATATCAATGTGGATAAATGGCAACCTCTTATCTATAAATTCAGAGAATATACAACTGCCAACCAGTCGTTAAGTTTAAATTTTAGATTCCAAGAATTCAAAGAGTCGTAATGATAAACATCGTTAGGTATAAACAAAAAAAGACTCGCAGCACGAGTAAAAAACAAATAGAATCTATACCTTAGAAAGGTCGACTGTGACTCTATAGATGCAGTATATGCAGCTTATGAGCATTTCTTCTGTTCTCTTTGTTTTTGGGATCTGTGCTGAAGTCTTTTTTGTTTTTTGCCGATCTTTCTTTAAAAAATCGAATCTGTTATACCTTCTCCATTACTAATTCAGGCATCTGCTGAGTAATGATTTTTCGCGCAAAAGAAATATCTGTTACCCAAGGTTCGATTTGTTCTTCAGTCAAGACAAGAGGCATTCGGTCATGGATTGGTGCGACTGTGCGATTAGGTTCAGTAGTCATTATGATTGATTCTGCCGTTTTTTCATCGTGATGGCTACGATAAAAGCCGCCAATATACACTATTTTTTCCTTATTTGAAAACATAAATTTGTCTTTTTCTTCATTCCACTCATAAAAGCCGCTCATTGGAAAAACACAACGATTTTGCAAAAATGGTTGATGAAAGGTCTTTTTTTCTTCTACTGTCTCTGCCCGGGCATTGATCATCAATTGTCCTTTTTTAAATCCGGTAAATCCCCACTTCATGATTTCCGGAGTGAGATTGTTTTCTTCCTTTTTTCTTAATGTCACAACAAGATTTGACGGAAAAATTTCTCCAGCTGCTAATTTTGCTGCCTGTTCCGGTTGTTTCTTCTGGGCTTCTCGATAATAGTTCTGAAGGAGCTCCGACTCTAGATCAAAAAAATAACGACCACACATCCTAATATCTCCCCCTCTTTTTATCTATCATACACTGCAACAAGAAGTTCATACCAACAAAACGCTTTCAATGAATAGAGAATTAAAAAAGTTGTGACAAACTCTCCAGTAAACGTTTTTCTCATGCCAACTCCTCGGTCACAAGTCACAAT
>NZ_KV815560.1:0-3890 GCF_001814285.1 Enterococcus sp. HMSC076E04
ATGGTGCTTATGTGTGGTCAGTGTATGACGAAAAAAGAAAGCGATTTACTGTTTTTGATGCTATATTGGTATTGGATTGAATTACTTCATAATAGTGAGATAGCGAGAATCTACATCTTTAAAATCATCATGTAATGAAACGAGAGGTAGTAAAAATCGGAGGAGGACAAAATGAAACTTTTGAAGGAGGTAACAGATCAATTATACAAGAAGTATATTCTAGATTTAGATTATGTTATTTTATCTGTATCAGATTATCAAGGATTAGATAGCCATCAAGAAGCTGCAATCATATTAATGAAATATGTAAATAATGAATGGTATAAAGGCGTTAGAGGGACAAAACCTATACGTAAACCTATGCCGTTTGTAGAGTTCATATTCCAAAAATGGTTACAGCGAAAAATGAAAGGTAAACCATCGGGTATGACTTTTCGTGAGCGTCGGAGTTTAAAAAGAACTGTAGATAACTATTGGCGAACGGAGAAGCCGATAAAAATGAGATTAGTACATACTGACTGGACATCTTTTGATCATGTGGCTGGTTACCCAATTTATTTGAATAAAGGGCGAATGATTCCATCTCCCATTGATTTTGAAGAAATGCTTCAACCAGAAAGTCTTTATGAAGAGGTTTTTTTTGAAACATCTTATGGACTTTATGTAACAAAAGAAGAATATTTAGAGCTGAATAATTATTTGTTCCCTAATAAAAAGAACTTAGTAGCCTATAGCTGGAATGACAGTTGGTCTAGTTATTTCACATCTGGGAGAGGATGCCGTGGAGCGCATATGTGGACGATTTATGACTCGTTAGAAAAGAGGATGGTTGTCATTGGTGCTTCAACGACGGATTAGTTTATATTTGTAAGAGTTAGCTAATATTACTGAATATAAAATGTATCAAAATAAAAAACCCGCAACGCGGGTTTTTTGTAATTGCCTTTCTAAATCTGGAAAAGTGGTTAAAATATAGTATCTTCTATTTTTTCGAACGATAGTCTCAGTTTTTTTAATAATCACTCTAGCGGAGACAATATGATTATGACGATTGAATATATACCTCCGTACATTCCTATTAGCTTACACATTTAATTATTCTTGAAAAAACGAAAGAGTACAAGGCGTAATAGAAAAAATCGATTTAAAAAAAGTTTTTTATATTATTGGTGTTTCCTTCGTGTATTCTCATGGAAGACAGCAGTTATGTCAAATAATCGTTTGTTTTGGACGCATAATCGTTCACGTAACTGATAAAGAAAAAGAAGGGAGGAATTTATTTTTTTTGAAATTAACGTTATTTAATGTTTGCTTTTTTAATATGTAAAAATAACTTTATTTATAAAAAAGAGGTTGTGACTGAAGTGGTCAGCTTCAAGAAATAAGAAGGAATTGACGAAAATTGCTTCTCAAATTTTTGTGAAATTTCGGCTTATTTCCGAAGAAGCTACTTCTGGAACACCGTGAATCAGAGGTTGTGAAAAAGTCGCTTAGTTTCGAGTATTAAGAAAAATTTTGTGAAAATGGCTTTCCACATTTTTGCATAAATTTGGCTTAATACCGAGAAACTGGCTTTTGAACACCGTTTATTCGGAAAAAAAGGTCTGTGACAAGACTTTTGTCACAGACCTTTTGCTTTTTATTGATCCTGCGATTACTCGTCGCAATTTTTGTGAGAGCTTTTTCGCAAACTCTTTCTTAAAAAGTGTTCAAGAGACAACCTCTTTTATCAATCCAATACTTCTTCTTTCTTAGCGAAACTCCAAATCAGGCCGATAACAAAACCGATAACTGCTGGCACGATCCATCCCATCCCCAATTTGAAAAACGGCAAGTAGCTTTCCGCAACATATAAAAGATTTTGAACGATAGGGGTTTGCTTGATAGATTCTGGGCAGGCATTCAACCCATCAAAAATCGAAGCAATCAATGTAAAATAGGTAGTCATTCGATAAACAGCTGTACGCTGCTTAAACAAAGGACCAACCAACACTAACAGAATCAATGTCATTGCTAATGGATAGATGAACATCAAAACAGGCAACGAAAATTGAATGATATTCGTCAAGCCTACATTTGCCGCTAAACAGGGAAGGATACTGGCAAGTGCAACAAAAAAGGCGTAATTTCTTTGCGGGAACAAATCCGTGAATGTTTCTGCAAAAGCTGTAATCAAACCAATACCAGTCTTCAAACAAGCTAATATAACGATGAATGCTAATAAGATACTTCCATAAGTGCCTAAATAATGATCAGCAATCTGAGCCAGCGTAATTCCGCCGTTTTCACTTAGAGCAAAGCTACCTAAGCTCATAGCACCTAAATAAGCGAGCAAAGTATAAATGATTCCCATCAATATAATGCTGATCGCACCAGATTTGATCGTGTCTTTAGCAATTTCAGCAGGTTTTGTTACACCCATGTTTTGAATCGTCGTAACGATGATGATTCCAAATGCTAAAGCAGCAAGCGCATCTAATGTGTTATATCCTTGAGTAAATCCTGTGAAAAAAGCATGGTCTTGGTAATTTGGCTGAATAGGCGCTTGATTGACAGAGCCTAATGGATTCAAAAAAGCAAGGAGAAGCAATGCCCCTAATAAAACCAAAAATGCAGGATTCAGGAATTTTCCAACATAATCTAATATCTTTGTCGGTTTTCTTGAAAACCACCAAGCCAGCACAAAAAATACAATACTGAAAATTGCTAGATATAGCGTCTGTCTGCTAGGATCGATAAATGGTGCTAAACCAATCTCGAAAGATGTGGTCGCAAGGCGAGGTAAAGCAAAAAACGGTCCGATAACTAAGTAAAGCAAGATGGTAAAAACCATCGCATATGTTTGATTTATCCGTTTTGCTAATTCATATACACCTGAGCTTTTCGATACACCAATGGCAATCACCCCTAAGAAGGGAAGACCGATACCGGTAACCAAGAAACCTAGATTCGCCCAAAAGGTAGCAGCGCCTGCTTCTTGACCCAAATGAACGGGAAAGATAAGATTTCCAGCACCAAAAAATAGACCGAAAAGCATGGAGCCTATAAAAAGATAGTCTTTAACTGATAATTTTTTTGTCATACATAACTCCTTTACGGTTTTTTTAAAAGTAACAAAATTTCGAAAAATATGCAACAATTTTCAGAAAATTTCCTATATAAAACAATGGTTATTTAATAACATAAGTGATAAAATAAAAGCGCTGAATCATCTGAGGAGGAATCATCGTGACAAAGTCGAGATTAGAAGCATTTACTGATGGAGTAGTGGCCATCGTTTTGACAGTTCTTGTATTAGACATCAAGATTCCTGATCCATCTGGTTTTCATTCTTTGTGGGTCATCCGAAATACATTATTAGCTTATGCAATCAGTTTTATATTTGTTGCGGTAATCTGGGTGAACCATCATCGTATATTCCAGATGGCAGAACGCATCAATTACCGAGTGGTCTGGTCGAATATCTTTTGGCTCTTCTGGCTGACCTTATGTCCTTCCGTTACTAGTTGGGTCGGGCGTAACCCTGAAGCTTTTTGGCCTGAGATGGCTTATGTCTTAGTATACACGATGTGGAGTTTTTCTTTTGGTATATTGATGAGGCAAATCATGAAAGCAAATAAACCAGATTCCCATGTTGTGAGAGTTTTGTCAAAGGACCATCGAAGTTTTATCTCCATGTTTATTAACTTATGTTTGATTGCCGGTATCTTTTTTGTACCGATGATTGGGTTATTCGGACGTTTTTTCGTATCTGGTATTTGGATTTTTTCCTATAAAAAAGCAGATGCCTATTATCAGCGGTTGTTTCCGGGGAAATAAAAAGGCTGTGACAAAAATCTTGTCACAGCCCTTTTTCCGAATAAACGGTGTTCTCCTGCCAACTCCTCGGT
>NZ_KV815562.1:0-26120 GCF_001814285.1 Enterococcus sp. HMSC076E04
TATCCGTATAGTTGATTTTTTCTTCTCTGAATTCGTAAAGTTTTTGTGCATATATTTTTTTAGAAACTACGAGAAGCCTTTCGCTAATCCGCCATGACCTGGCAACACACAATCTATTTGAGTAATTGAGAAATTCTAAAACTGCCTCCTGATGACTAGTTAGCCCGTCATACTCTTCTTCCTTGAAAAAAGCATACCGTAACACGGTCCAAGCACGCTCCAAATAAAAATCAATACTTTCTTTTTCTAATAGTTCCATCTTTTCTCTCCTTGTGTTCTTCTAACGGCACTCCTGATACACCAACAAATCTGACCCTTTCATCTGCTACGTCAATACATGTTTCTCTCGAATTTTATTTATCCATTTTTATTTTATCGCAACTATCAAGGCTTCTATTCCTATTATTTCTTTTTGAAGAAAAGATAGTTCTTGACTCATGGGAATCGCTGGATTTGTAAAAAAAGGTTGTGAAATCAGCGCCTTGGCTTAAGTATTAGAAAAGCAAAACAGCAAAATATAAGGAGCTATTTTACCGTTTTTTGAACTAATACCAAAGGGTAGCTGATTGCACAACGTGTCTTTTTATAGTATAAAATTTTAGACAAATACATGATGTAAAAATAAATTTCGCAAAAAAACTTAACAACTTTCGAAAACTTTCGTCACAAAATATTCACAACTAATGACTATTATATAAGCATACCAACAAACAACCCTAACAACACTTTTTCATTTTTAACTCCTTATCCTGCTAGCTCCCCGGCTAGCAGGACCTTTTTTTATCAAAAAAACTTGTCCCATACAATCGATTCAACTAATCAACCGAATGCTGTCATGCTGTGATACTCATCGTAAAACGTTTCGTTTTATCGGTATCCGCTTAAAGCATTCGGTTATTTTTGATTAGTAATGATTGATGGTACAAGCTCATACGTGCTTTTCTATCTGGTATAAATTATTTTGATAACCGTTCCTGTTCTCCTGCTGGCGAAAGGATTGTTATTTTTTCAATTTGTTCTACGGGAACCATGCGGATCTGCTGCTCTTCGTTTTGTAGGCGGATCATTACTCGGTCTTTTTCGACCGTTTTTGTCGCCACCCAACCTGAGATCGTTTCATACTTGCTACTCAAACGATTCGCTCTTACTTGTAAGATAACTAGACTATGTTCAGTCGCAGCTGTTTGCAGCTCAAGAATAAACTTTCCTTGCAATCGTACATTCTTAGCATGTTCTTCAGTGTCATTTACAAAAGAATCAAAAAGTTGATACGAGGTATGAGTAACTAACTTCGTAAGCTTCTTCATTGGTGATACTGTCTCTTCGTTCATCGAATGCACTCCTCCTTTAGCTAAGAAAGTGTTACTTAATTAATCTTATTTTACCTAACATTTTACAAAAAAACAAGGAAATGCTCTAACGTCTCTAAAAAAAGAAAGCGCTGATTTTAGAAACTGTTTGTTATTTTATTTTCATCCATCCAAATGTTCCACCAATGATCTAACCCTTCTGTGATCAATTGATATGTCTCATCAAAGTTATTGGTATAGTATGGATCGGGAACATTTTCTTTTTCTTTTCCAGGGATGCTACTTAAAAACAAATGGATTTTTTCCTGTGCTGAGCGTGGTGCTCTTCTTTTCAGTTCTTCTACATTTTCTTGATCCATGCCAATGATACAATCAAAAGTTTCAAAATCGTGGGGTGTGATTTGACGAGCAACCATATTCGTCATATCCACATTTTCTTGGTTCAATATTTTTTTCGTTCCAGGGTGCGGTGTCTTTCCAACTTCATACGTACTTGTAGCAGCAGAATCCACAAAAAATTCTGCTTCCTTTCCTTCTGATGCTATTCGTTTCTTCAACAAGCCTTCTGCCATTGGTGAACGGCAAATATTTCCCAAACAAACAAATAAAATTTTTGTCATTTTCCCATCTCCTTTTAACGATCATGGCTTTTTCAACGAAAGATTATTTCTATTACTGTTCTTCCAACTCTTCTTTTGCATAAAGACGATAAGAGTATAATTCCGTATCCTTGGCTAAACGGAAAAGCTGCATAGCGATTTCCATCGGTGTTTCTTCATATTCATTCGTGATCCAATTGACTAACACGCCGCTGCAACCGTAAGAAAAAAAACGAGCATAAAATAGTTTATCTTTTGCAGAAAGCTGTCTTTCTTCATCCATTTGCTCAAAAATCTTGATAAAAGATTTTTGGATTAGTTGAGAAAATTCTTTTTGTAAAATTTCTTGGTCAGAAAGCACAGTATTTGCGTAAAACTCTTTCTTTTCAGCAATTGCTTTCAGCATTTTCAATGCTTGCTCTTCCCAATTATCAAGAGTAAGACATTGCGGGTCTAAATAATGCAAGGCATCCTCACAATAGACCCAACGAAGCAAATCGTATTTATCTGTAAAATGATAATAAAATGTTTGACGATTGATTTTTGCTTCATTTGCGATTTTTTGGACGCTGATTTTTCGAAAAGATTGTGTTTGGCACAAATCAATCAATACGTTTTTGATCAATTGTTTCGTACGTGTTGTATCACTCATTCATTTTCCTCCAATCTAAAAGCAAAAATCACATATGATAGTCGTAGCCGAAATGTTCATAAGCATAAGCCGTAGCCATTCGCCCTCTAGGTGTACGCTTTAAAAATCCTTTTTGGATCAAGTACGGTTCATACATATCTTCGACTGTTTCTCGTTCTTCTCCTATATTTACGGAAAGCGTGCTTAATCCTACGGGTCCGCCGCCATATAATTCGATCATCGTCCGTAACAATTTCTGGTCAACATAATCCAAACCAGCTTGATCGACTTGTAGCAAAGTAAGCGCCTGATCTGCTATAGGACGATCGATTTTCCCGTCTCCTTGAACTTGCGCAAAATCACGAACCCGTTTGAGTAAGCGATTCGCGATTCTAGGCGTTCCTCGCGATCGGCGAGCAATTTCCAATGCCCCTTCTTCAATGATCTCTGTTTGAAAAATATCCGAAGAACGTAAAACGATCTCCTGCAGTTCCTGTTCGTCATAATATTCCATATGTGAAATGATGCCAAATCGATCGCGTAAAGGTGCAGAAAGCATACCTGCTCGCGTCGTCGCCCCAATCAAAGTAAAGGGAGGAAGAGGGAAATGGACCGGATGTGCGGTTGGTCCTTGTCCTACCATGATGTCTACATAAAAATCTTCCATGGCCGAATAAAGCATCTCTTCTACTACTCTAGGCAATCGATGGATCTCATCGATAAATAGGACATCCCCTGCTTCCAGTTCATTCAAGATCGCTACTAAATCACCCGGACGTTCGATAGCGGGGCCGCTTGTCGTACGAATGTTCACAGTCATCTCATTAGCAATGACCATAGCCATCGTCGTTTTCCCTAATCCAGGAGGCCCATACAACAGAACATGATCTAATGGTTCTTCCCGATTTCTGGCAGCTTCGATGTAGATCTGAAGTTCTTGTTTGACTTTTCTCTGCCCGATATACTGAGAAAGCAACTGCGGACGAAGAGATTTTTCCAAACTCAGTTCATTTTCGCCAGTTTCTGGTGATAACAAGTATTCATCTGTCATTTGGTCTCCTCCTTATTTTTTCATCATCAGCTTGAGTGCTTGGCGTAAATACTCATCTGTTGTCTGATTGTCGACTTCTTTTAATTGTTTTTCTACACGTTTGATTTCTCTATCACTGTAACCAAGAGCTGAGAGAGCCTCCATTGCTTCAGATAGAGCGGTAGCGTCTTTTGTATTTGCTTCATCGAATAGACTGAAGGGCGTATCGATACTCAGCTCACCAAATTTTCCTTTTAGATCCAAGATCATTTGTTGCGCCGTCTTCTTCCCTACCCCTGGAAATTTTGTCAAATAAGTGACATCACTGGATTCCACTGCTTGGATCAAACCGGAGTGGTCTTCACTTGCCATGATCGCAAGAGCACTTTTTGGACCGATTCCTGAAACACTGACTAATCGCAAAAACAGTTGTTTTTCTTCTAAAGAATCAAATCCATACAAAAGATGCGCATCTTCGCGGATCACCTGATGGACATAAATTTTTATTTTTTGATTTAGTTTGCTGCTGTAGCGGTAAGGATTTCCTAGTGCGATCTGGTAGCCGATACCATTGGTTTCTACTACTATGTAATAGGGGTTGATAAAGGTAACCACACCTGTCAGATATTCATACATATTCTAGTCCTCTTTCTTTTGCACACATACGTTCCCTTTATTGTAGCACATTTCACCTTGTGAAAAAAGGAGTCTGGGGAGCGTTTCTTTCAAATAGCAATCGCTTGAATAAAAAAGAGCGGACGATCGAGTGAAGCCCCGTATTGTACCGCTCTTTTTGTATTTTCATTATTCTACCAGTGATTTGTATTCGCCATAACCGAGTTCATCCATCTTTTCATAGGGAATGAATTTTAGTGAGGCAGAATTGATGCAGTAACGCAGACCGCCTTTATCTACTGGGCCATCGGTAAATACATGCCCGAGATGAGAGTTTGCTTCTTTGCTTCGAACTTCTATTCGATGCATGCCATGAGAAAAATCGGCTTTTTCGCGTACTTGTCTTTTCGCTATTGGTTTGCTGAATGATGGCCAGCCACAACCAGCGTCATATTTTTCCGCAGAGCTAAATAACGGTTCGCCGCTGACGATATCGACGTAGATCCCTTTTTCGTAAAAATCATCGTATTTTCCGGTAAATGGACGTTCTGTTGCATTTTCTTGTGTGACTGCATAAGCCATCGGTGATAATTTTTCTTTCAGTTCTTCTTTTTCTGGTCTTGTTGGTTTATCCATTAAAAATGCCCCCTTTGTGATCCTATCATAGCGCCAAAGCAGACAGATGCCAACAATTTGCTTTCTTTCGAAACATTTACACTTTTCGGCGCCGGGCAAACTCAACGAAACGGAATTTATCTAATCGGTGTACCGACTCAGAATACTCAAAACAGCGGGTATCTTCCAAATGAACAAGACTTCTGACGACCACTGCGTAAGTGTCATCGTGAAGATCCATCGTTGTTTTCATGATATCTGTTACTTCTTCTACTGTGATTTCCTTTTGTGCGTAAGCAATCGTTAAAGAAAGCTCATTTTCAAAATATTCATAGATCGATCCTTGTGCTTGTACTGGGGTTAAATGAGGAACGATCTCCTTTAATAGATAATCAGTATCTAATATAACCACTTCACCATCGATTTTTCTTTCGCGTATCAAATGCCAGACAGGTGCACCAATCTCCCAGCCAGTAATCTCATTCAGTGCTTTTGTTACTTCTGTTTCTTCTAACGTATGAACGATCGTTTCACTTGGAATACGTTGGGTTTCCTGTAGCTCTTTATAGCTTGTCAGTCCAGAAATAGGAAAATCAAAGCGGTTTCGATCTAGTACGATCGACCCTTTTCCTTGTTTTTTTTGAATATATCCTTCCGTCGTCAAAAGATTCAGTGCTTTTCTAATTGTTTCTCGTGAAACACCGTAGATTTTGATCAATTGGTTCTCACTAGGCAAAAGCGAATGCGGAGGATATTCTTTCGCTAAAATTTTCTGTTCCAAATCTAAAAAAATTTCATTGAACTTGTTCATGTTTTTTCCCTCACTCGTTCTTCCATCATTTCTTCACTATACTACAGCTCTTTTTGTATTTCAATGTTCCTCTTTTTAAGAAAAGCTTATTTTATGCTTTTTAAAACGATATCATTTTTCTGGATGTTTTTGAATAAAACGCTTGCAATTCTTCCTAAAAAAAAGTATAGTAAACGAAGAAGTAACTTGCATAGACAAGTTAAAAGAAAGGGGTTTATTGATATGGCAAAGTATCAAGCAGATGCCGAGAAACTGCTACATGATATCGGCGGAAAAGAAAATATTGCTGCAGTTAGTCATTGTGCAACTCGTATGCGTTTCGTCCTAAATGATCCTGGAAAAGCAGATCAAAAAGCAATCGAAGATATTCCTAGCGTGAAAGGGATGTTCACGAATGCTGGGCAGTTCCAAGTCATCATAGGAAATGATGTTTCTACTTTTTATAACGACTTCGTTGCAGTATCCGGCGTTGAAGGGGTTTCCAAAGAACAAGGAAAAGCAGCAGCAAAACAAAACCTTCATCCCGTACAACGCGCCATTGCCGTCTTGGCAGAAATCTTTACACCACTGATTCCTGCAATTATCGTCGGCGGATTGATCCTTGGGTTCAGAAATGTACTTGAAGGTATCCAGTTTGAAAGTCTTGGTGGAACGATCGTTGAACACTCGCAATTTTGGAATGGCGTCAATGCCTTTTTATGGCTGCCAGGTGAAGCAATTTTCCATTTTCTTCCAGTAGGTATCACTTGGAGTATTGCGAAAAAGATGGGTACTACACAAATATTAGGAATCGTTTTAGGAATTACATTAGTTTCTCCGCAATTATTAAATGCTTATAGTGTAGCTTCCACAGCCGCAGCAGATATTCCATTTTGGGATTTTGGTTTTGCTCAAGTCCAAATGATTGGTTATCAAGCACAAGTTATTCCAGCTATGCTGGCAGGGTTTATGTTAGCGTATCTAGAGATTTTCTTCCGCAAATATATCCCTCAGTCGATCTCAATGATCTTTGTTCCATTGTTTTCATTGTTACCAACTGTTTTAGCTGCTCACGTTATTTTAGGTCCTATCGGCTGGACAGTCGGAAGCTGGATTTCAACTATCGTAAATACCGGGTTGACGTCTTCTATCAGCTGGTTGTTTAGTGCTGTATTCGGGTTCCTGTATGCACCTTTAGTAATTACTGGTCTCCACCATATGACCAATGCGATTGATATGCAGCTGATTGCAGATTTCGGATCAACGAATTTATGGCCGATGATTGCTTTGTCAAATATCGCCCAAGGCTCTGCAGTCTTAGCCATCGTCTTCTTGCATCGTGGGAACAAAAAAGAAGAACAAATCTCGATTCCAGCAATGATTTCTTGTTACTTAGGTGTAACTGAACCTGCTATGTTCGGAATCAATTTGAAATACGTCTATCCTTTCGTCGCAGCAATGGTCGGTTCTGGATTAGCTGGCATGTTTGCCAACTTGATGGATGTTCGAGCAAACGCGATCGGAGTAGGTGGTTTACCAGGAATACTAGCCATCCAAGCAGAAACATGGGTACCTTTCATCATCGCAATGATCATCGCTATCATCATTCCATTTGGCTTGACGATCGTCTTTAGACGTCAGGGAATCTTGAATAAGATTGATCCTGCTGTTCCTGAAAATGCTGCTGATGTACAGCTTCAAACAGCGAATGGCGCAACAGCAACACCACAGTCTTTCGAACCTGTTTCAGCAACTGGTACGGCAGTTGCAACAAAAGAAACATTATTCGCAGTGGCTGCTGGGAACATCAAGGAAATTACTGAAGTAAATGACCCAGTTTTCTCACAAAAAATGATGGGTGACGGTTATGCTGTCGAACCGTCAAACGGCAAAGTCTATGCACCAGTAAATGGTAAAGTGACGAGCGTCTTTGAAACAAAACATGCCATTGGTATTCTTTCTGATGAGGGGCTGGAAGTACTTGTTCACATGGGATTAGATACCGTTGAACTAAAAGGCGTTCCTTTCACTGTATTCGTGAAAGAAGGAGATCTTGTCACACCAGAAACTCTGATTGCTGAAATGGATTTGCCAGAAATAGAACAAGCTGGTAAGAAAACTGACATTATTGTTGCTTTAACTAATAACGAAAAAGTTGCTGGTCTATCCCTTGACCAATCAGGACTTGTTCGCCCAGGCGAAGCAGTCGGTAACGCTGAAGTAAAATCTTAATCAGAGTAGATAAGTAATCTTTTCAATAAAAAAGCGGGCTATCATGGATTTTCAATCGAAAATCAGATAGTCCGCTTTTTTGTTTAATTGAATGTTTTCAGTGCCTGATTGACAGCACCAATCGGAAACCCTACGATACTGTAGTAATCTCCAGAAATTTCTTTGACGAATACACTTGCAGCATTTTGGATGCCGTATGCCCCTGCTTTATCCGCATAGTCTCCCGTCTCCAAGTAACGATTGATTTATTCATCTGTCAGTGGGTAAAAAGTGACATGTGCTTCTGCTAGTATTCGTTCTTCTCGCTCCTTTGTTTTTAAAACAACTGCTGTGTATACAGTATGTGTTTCCCCGCTTAATTTTTTCAACATGACTTCAGCCTCAGCCATATCTTCTGGTTTACCCATGATCTCCTGGTTGAGAACAACAGTCGTGTCACTAGCAATCACTAAGCTGTCTTTCTTTTCTTTTTGTTCCCAAACAGTTCGTGCTTTTTCTTCAGCCATTCTGCGTACATAATCGAGCAGTTCGTCTGGAAATGGCGTTTCATCAATATCAGCAGGTTCGATCTCGAATTCTGAAACGATGTGAGCCAATAACTCTTTTCTTCTTGGTGATTGGGATGCTAGTATAATCTTCATGTTTCCCTCTTCTCTCTGACTTAATGCGGGTCTTGGATCCGTTTGAACATTCTTTCCATATCCGAGTTGGTAAAGTGAATCAATACTGGGCGGCCATGGGGACAATTGAACGGATTTTCGCATTGTGCTAAATCTTTCAGCAGCACACGTGCTTGTGCTTCATTCAAATAATGGTTGGCTTTGATCGATCGTTTACAGCTCATCATGATTGCTGTTGCTTCACGGAATTTTTTTACGCTCACACTTCCTGTCGTCAGTAGCATGTCGATCATCTCGCGAATAATCGATTCTTCTTCACCATTGGGATACCAAGTAGGATGAGCTCGTACAATAAAGCTGTTTTGACCAAATTCTTCTAAATAAATCCCTGCGTCTTCTAGCAAATGCTTTTGCTCTTTTAGTTTCAAAGCATCACTGTTTGGATAGTCCAACACAAATGGAACAAGCAATTCTTGCAGATCATCAGATACTTCCCCAATTTTTTCCCGAAAATATTCATATTTGATACGCTCTTGAGCAGCATGCTGATCGATGATGTACAATCCGTCGCTACTTTGGGCAAAAAGATACGTTCCGTGCATCTGTCCAAAATATTCCAATTGAGGAAAACGTTGAACTGGTTTTTCCGTTTCTAGTTTCTTGATCGCTTGTTCTAATGTTTTGTCGTTTCCTTGAGTGAAATCAAATTCAGGATGGAGTGTCAATTCTTCCTCGTAACTCTGTTCATCCTCTTCCAAGGATATATCTATTTGTTCTTTATTTGTTTCTTCCGTGTTATCCACAGTAGGAATTTCTTTCTTTTCAGATTTTTCCACTGTTTTTTCTACAAAGTTATCAACATTTTCACCAAACTTATCCACCGTTTTCGCTGTTTTTTCTGGATAACTGGTGTTTTCTTCGGAAAAACCAGAAAAGTTTTCAACATTTTCCACAGACTTATCAACAGATCTGTCAACAAATGTGCTCTTTGGTTCTTCTACAAAAAAGGTTCCTGTCTCTCGGTCAAAATTCAAACTACTTGGCTTTTTAGGTTTTTCTTCTTCAAAAGCGTAGGACAAATCGATTTCGATTTGTTCCGTTTTAGGCTGATCTGGTACTTTTTTCTTGAACCGTAGATTATCCGCGGCACTTGGGATCAGGTTTTCTTGGGACAATGCTTTTTGAATGGCGTTACTAATTAGCTCTGTTAGTTCTTTTTCCTTCGACAACCGGACTTCCTGCTTCGTCGGATGGACATTTACATCGACTAAAAGCGGGTCCATCTTGATTTCCAATATAGCAATAGGAAAACGGCCGACCATTAATTTTGATCCATAACCTGCAACGATTGCTTTATTTAAGGAAAAATTCTTGATAAAACGTCCATTGATGATCGTCGATAAGTAATTCCGACTGGCACGAGTCACCTCTGGCAATGAAACATAACCAAATAACTCAAAATCTAGATCTTTTCCTTCGATTTTCAACATTTTTTTAGCGGTAGATAATCCGTAGATTCCCGCAATCGTTTGTTTCAGATCGCCATTTCCAGCAGTTGCCAACATTTTGTTTCCATCATGTACTAAACGAAAAGCGATTGATGGGTGACTTAATGCCAGACGATTGACGATGTCCCCGATGTTCGCTAATTCTGTGTGCAGTGTTTTCACGTATTTCAAGCGGGCTGGCGTATTGAAGAACAGGTTGCTGACGGTAATCTTCGTTCCTTGACGCAGAGGCGCTGGCCGATGCTCCAAGACCTCACCGCCTTTGAGCGAAAGATAAGTACCTTGTTTTTCTTCCTGATTCGCCGTTTCCAGAGTCATTTCAGAAACAGAGGCAATACTTGGCAAAGCTTCCCCTCGAAAGCCCAGCGTTCGTATGCGAAAAAGATCATCGCGATTATGGATCTTACTTGTCGCATGCCGCTTGAAGGCATTCTCTACGTCGTCTGCCAAAATGCCTTCTCCGTTATCAATCACTTGGATCGTCCGCAGTCCCGCTTCTTCAACTAAGATATCGATCTGAGTACTACCGGCGTCAATTGCATTTTCCACTAATTCTTTCACGACGGAAGCTGGTCGTTCCACTACTTCTCCCGCAGCGATCTGATTAGCTAAACGTTCAGATAATTCTTGGATTTTGGCCATCGATATCCGCCTTCTTCCTACAGTTGTTTTTGTAATTCATATAATGTGTTTAGTGCATCCATTGGCGTCATTTCTAGTAAATTTATTTGCTTCAGTGATTCAATGACTTCTGTTTCATTTTCGGATAATTCACCGAATAAAGAAAGTTGTTGGTTTTCTTCTTTGACACTGTCTTGTATAGGGTCTTGGTTTACTTTTTCTTCAGGTGGTTTTATTTGCTCCTGTTTGGCTGTTTTAGTCTTCTCTTCTATTTCAGCTGGAACAGTATGGTGTCCGTTATCGCCATTTTCTAGCGTATGCAGGATATCTGCTGCTCGCTCTAGTAGATTGGCAGGCAATCCTGCGATTTTTGCCACATGTATACCATAGCTTTTATCCGCAGGTCCATCCATCATTTTATGCAAGAAGACAACTTCTCCGTCTTTTTCAACAGCTCCAACATGGACATTTTTAAGCTGCGGAAGTTCTTTTTCAAGTACCGTCAGTTCATGATAATGGGTAGAAAAGAGTGTTTTTGCTTGTACATGACGATGGATATATTCGATGATTGCTTGGGCCAACGCCATTCCGTCATAGGTTGCTGTTCCTCGCCCGAGTTCGTCAAACAAAATCAAACTATTTGGCGTAGCATAACGCAAGGCTTGATTGGCTTCCATCATCTCTACCATAAAAGTACTTTGTCCAGCAATTAAGTCGTCACTTGCACCAATTCGGGTAAAAATCCGATCAAAAATAGGTAAAACTGCTTGTTTTGCCGGAACGAAACAGCCCATTTGCGCCATCAGAACAGTTAATGCCAACTGGCGCATATACGTACTTTTACCAGACATATTCGGTCCTGTGATCAGCAAGATCATTTCGTCTTCTGCCATTTCTACGCTGTTAGGGATATATTCCTGATGTCCTAATACTTTTTCTACTACAGGATGTCGCCCGTCTTTGATCAGAAGCTGATGCTTGTCACTGACAAGTTCTGGACGAACATACTGATAGCGTTCGCTGATCGTTGCAAAACTTTGTAGCACATCTGCTGCGCTGATTGCTTTTGCAAGTACTTGTAGCGGCTGGATAGCCTTTTTGACTTCTTCTCTCACAGCTAAAAACAACTGATATTCTAAATCAACAGATTTTTCTTCTGCTTCGAGGATTTGTGTCTCCAATTCTTTTAGTTCTGGTGTGATGAAACGCTCTGCATTTGCTAAGGTTTGTTTTCGTTCATACTTCTCCAGCTCTGCATTTCCAAGATTTGCTTTTGTGATTTCTATATAATAACCGAAAACGCGGTTAAATCCGATTTTTAAGTTCTTGATTCCTGTTTCTTGACGCTCTTTTGCTTCAAGTTCTGCTAGCCACTTCTTTCCGTTTCTCATAGCAGAACGGTACGTATCGAGCTGCTCATTGAATCCATCTTTGATGATGTTTCCTTCCGTTATTTGTAACGGCGGATCATCTTGGATAGCTTGGTCAATCAATTGGACGAGATGGTCCATCGGTTGCATTTCTGAAAGCAGACTTTGCCATTGACCTTGATCGATTCCTTCAATCAACCCTCTGATCATTGGCACTTGTTCTAAAGAAGTTTTCAACTGGATCAAGTCTCGCCCATTGACATTACCGAAAGCTACTCGACCTGCTAGGCGTTCCAGATCATAGACTTTCGTTAATGCTGACTGCAAATCGATACGTTCAAAATAACTGTCTAGCAAAGAAGCGACCATTTCTTGTCTTGCTTTAATTTGTTTTGCCTGGATAAGCGGACGGTCTAGCCATTGTTTTAATAAGCGGCCGCCCATTGCTGTTTTTGTTTCATCTAATAACCATAGAAGAGTGCCGTGCTTTTTCCCAGTCCGAATAGATTGGCTTAATTCTAGGTTGAATTTTGAATAATAATCCATTTTTAAAAAATGATCTGGCTGGTATTCTACTGCTTTTTGGATATGCGCTAAACTCCGCTTTTGTGTTACCGCTAAATAAGTCAATAGTTTGCCGGTTGCTTCTTTTTCCAGCGGATCGACTAGTTCGCTTGTCAAAAAGCTAAATTCCGCGTTTTCTTCCATCTCATTTTGTTGAGAAAAGACTAGCCCTAAACGCCCGCTTAGCTGTTCACGAAGGGTATCAGTGATCTCACTGCCTAATACGAGTTCTTTTGTCTGCAATGCAGAGGCTTCATTTAAAACAGCTTCTTCATCATGCAACCGAGCCGTCTTCAATTCTCCCGTACTTAGATCGGCATAAGCAAAGCCAAATTCATTTCCTTGACTAACTACAGCTGTTAAAAAATTGTTGTCTTTTGCCGACAATCCTTTGCTGTCCATGACTGTACCAGGAGTGACTAGCTGGATCACTTCGCGCTTGACCATCCCTTTAGTCGTCTTTGGATCTTCTACCTGCTCGCAAATCGCTACTTTATAGCCTTTTTCAATCAAGGCATCGATATATCCTTGTGCTGCATGGTGAGGGACACCGCACATAGGAATAGGTTCTTCTGCATTTCGATTTCTGCTCGTCAACGTTAATTCCAAAAGCTGTGATGCCTTGATCGCATCTTCATAAAATAATTCATAAAAGTCTCCTAAACGATAGAACAAAAAAGCATCTTGGTATTGTGCCTTGATGCTTAGATATTGTTCCATCATAGGAGTGTTTTTAGTTTTTTGAGGCATGTTTTTCCTCCTCTATTTGTCCATTAATTTCTTCTTGTATCATCGTTGTTAAATGATGAAGCAGATCATCTGCTTCCAACAGCTGTTTTCTATAAGCTATAACAAGCGGATGCTGATCAAATTCTTTCATGAATTGATCCGCTCGCTTGATTGCTTCTTGTTCTGCTGCTGGTTTGTCATAGTGGGCAAAATGAACAGCTTCTTTTTGCGCTTGTTTGATTTTCTCTCTCAACTCAGTTAAATACTGGTTTTGATGGATCTTTTCTTCAAGTTCTTTGTAGCGAATGATCGTTTCATTTTCTCTTAAAAGTTTTGTCAGTTTCCTTACTTCTTTTTGAATTTCCGGCTCCTGCTGCAAAAAACTGCCTCTCTTTCTACTCCATGAACGGTCGATCCTCATTGATTTGAATCAGCTGGATTTCTTTTGCATGACCTGTCGTATCATCCAATTCTAAGATACAGCCGCTTAAAATCGATCGGCCTTGTTCGACAACTTCAAAACGTTTTGGTAATGCGGTCAGAAACTTTTCGATCACAGGTTCTCTGCGCATACCCAAAATACCATCATAGGGTCCTGTCATCCCAACGTCTGTCAGATACGCTGTGCCTTTTGGCAAAATTCGCGCATCATTTGTCTGGACATGTGTATGTGTACCGACCACTGCTGAAACTTTCCCATCTAAAAACCAGCCCATCGCTTGTTTTTCACTTGTTGTTTCTCCATGAAAATCTACAAAAATGATTGGCGTACGTTTTCTAGCTTCTTCTACTAGTTCCTTCATTTTACGAAAAGGATCATCCAAGTCCACCATGAAAGAACGAGCTTGCATGTTGATTACTGCCAATTCGATCTGATTCACTTTGACAAAGACCATCCCTTGTCCAGGCGTCCCTTCCGGAAAATTTGCCGGCCGAACCATCTTTTTGGCTTCATTTACAAACTCAAAGATCCCGCGGTTGTCCCACGTATGATTTCCCATCGTCACGACGTCTACACCGTCTTGCAAAAATTTTTTATAGATTTTTTCTGTGATTCCACGTCCAGAAGCGGCATTCTCACCATTTACGATCGTTACTTGCGGACGATACTTCTTCTTCAACCTAGGAAGATATTCAGTAATCATCTCTCGTCCCATTGAACCTACTACATCACCAATAAACAATACCCGCACACTAAATTCCTCTTCTCTTTTAACATCACTCTATATTATAGTTGTTTTCAATAAGAAAGAAAAGGTCAAACAAAAGGAACTCTTTCTTGATATTTCTTAGATTTGAAAAATAAAATAAAGAAATGGGGCTGTGGCAAAAATCTTGTCACAGTCCCATTTCCCGAATAAACGTTGTTCCATCTGCTGCTTCTTCAGAAATAAGCCGAAATTTTTCAAAAATTTGAGAAGCAATTTTCATAAATCCCTTCTTATTACTTGAAACTGATCACTTCTGTCACGCCATCTTCCTTAAACGGTGTTCAAAAGCTTTCATCTGCGGTAATAAGCCCAGCCAAACGAAAAATAGGAGGAGCTATTTTTGTTTGGCTGTTCTTATTACTTGATGCAGAACAGCTTTTTCACAACCTCTTTTAAATCACACTTAACTCTTTCAATGCCTTCCAGATACCATCTTGATCATTTGTATCAGTGACCATCTTGGCTTCTGCTTGTACTTCTGGCACAGCATTCCCCATAGCTATTCCGATTCCTGACATACGCAACATTTCACGGTCGTTTTGTCCGTCACCAAAGCTGATAATATCTTCATGCGGGATGCCTACTTGTTCTGCTAAGTGTAGGATCGTCGCCGCTTTAGAACCGTTTTGGGGAACGACATCTACACTGTTCTCATGCCAGCGGACAAATCGAATCTTATCATATGAGGAGAATTTTCCATCATATGTTTGATCGAAAAATGCTAACGCTTGATAGATTTCTTGTTCCTCTGCAAAAAACTGATCTAGTTCAGGCAAGACAGCACCGAAAGAATGCATCGCCTCTTCCATCACCGTTACATCATTGGAAGAAGAACGTTTGATATTGTCTAAGCTGACAAAAGCTGTGTCGATCTGTTCATGATGCGCTTCCTCGACGAATGCATCCAACTGTTCGCGATCTAGTAAGTTCTTATATACTTGTTCATGGTCTAAAAAACCGGCCGCTCCATTACATAAAATGTAGTTCGTAAAATCCAGATCTCGAATGACTTCTTGCGCATGGAACCGGCTCCGCCCTGTAGCAATCGTGACCAGATGACCGGCTTTGCGTAATTTTTCCAATGCTTCTCTCGTGCTATCTAAAGCTTGTTTATTTGAATCTAACAACGTTCCATCAATATCAAAAGCAAATAATTTGCGTCTCATCTCTTGTCGTCTCGCTTTCTTATAAATACTTGCTTGCCTCGCGAACAGCTAACTTGCTCAAATCTGTTGTCAGCTGACTTTTTACCCAAGCGGCATCGGTCTTACTATAATCACGCAATGCCCAACCGATTGCTTTTTGGATAAAGAATTCCTTTGTTTGACGGTCTTCGTCTATTGCTCGGATCAATAGTGCTGTGTCTGTTTGCTGTTTATAACCTAATTGCAACGTGATTGCTATTCGACGCAACCAGAAATCTTCCTTTTTTTCGAACAACTGAAAGACTTCTTTACGTTGCTCTGGATGGGCTTTACACCATGTACTGTATACTTTTCTCCAAGAATCGATGCTGTCCCACCATTCTTTTTTCTGGACTAGTGGTAACAATGCAACTATCTCTTCAAAGGTAAGCCGTTTGATGTTTTTTTGGACTAAATCGATCGCCACATACTGATATTCTCTTTCGATTTGTTCATAATAATAATGAACAAAAGCTAAAACTTCAGAAACAGATAAATGTTTGCTTTCATCTAATAACGGCTGTTGCAAAAGAGCGCGTTCCGGCTTAGGTACCCCAGCAAAAGGAAAGAGATTTTTCATGTACTTTTCCATTTGCAGCGCTTTTTCTTCATTTTTTGGAAAAACTAACACTTCCATGGTATTTCCTCCCTTAATGAACGACTTTTTAGTCCACATAGGATGATTTTGATTGATTCAGCCAAGCATAACCCAGTCCCATCACTAAACCGCCACCAATATAATTCCCTGCCAAAGCAAAAAACAAATTATGTAACACATTGCTGGCTGTCATTCCATCCATCTGGCCATGGGAAGCAAAGTAAGCAAGCGTAAAGGCAGGAAAATTCGCTATCACGTGTTCATATCCTAAAAAAGCAAAAATGAAAATAATGAATACGACTGTGATCACTTTCCCAGCATCCTCTTTCATCCGCATGCTGATCAGTACAGCGGTATTGACAACGATATTCGCAAACATCCCTTCCACCAAAATCGTTGTTGCAGGTTTTGCTAGTTTTACTGCCATTGATTCTAACATAAAGTTGTCCAACGTTAAATCTTGAAATGGCGTAGTCATAGAAATAAGAAATCCACATAACATACCGCCAATCATATTGAAAAAAATACAGGCAAATAGAATCTTGGCTGCCTTACTTAAAGCAAGTCTCTGCCGAAAAACACCCACGGTCATATAAAGCATATTCGATGTTCCTAATTCGGCGTTCATGTATAGAATCATGACTAGACCCCAGCTGAACATAAATGCGTATAAAATCTTTCCTAGACCGTGCGCGATATCTTCCCCCTTCATCGCGATCGCAAATGCCACAGCCGTTCCTAAAGTCAAAAACAAACAGGCAAGAACCGCTCGAACAGCGTAACGTGAAAAGCTGTTTTCAAAAAGGTTCGCCTTCTTTTCAATTGAAGCATCGATTTTCTCAAATAATGGTGATACCGGATTCATTGATTTTCTCCTTAAACTTCCTTCACTTTTTTCCATTTGCACATACCTTCTCATTTTATAAAGAGAGCCTAGGTTTGTAAAGCGTTTTTACGTACTAATTATCTTGACATTCATGGATGATCTATCATATACTGTAGTTTGTGTAAAATAATGCAGCAGAAAAATAATAACTCATCCCTAGTTTGTTGCCCCGTCTCGGGTTCGATTGTGTAACCGCGGCTGCAAAGGTGAAGATTGAAGAACAAACTATATGATTATGAATTTTTCAACGGATTATTTTACTCCAAAAACTTATATTCATTGGAGGAAATTTTAATGTCTCGTTATACAGGACCATCATGGAAAATTTCTCGTCGCTTAGGCATCTCATTGTCAGGCACAGGAAAAGAATTAGCACGTCGCCCTTACGCACCAGGTCAACACGGACCTAACAGCCGTGGCAAACAATCAGAATACGGCATGCAATTAACTGAAAAACAAAAACTTCGTCACATGTACGGAATGAACGAACGTCAATTCCGTAACTTGTTCGTAAAAGCTAGCAAAATCAAAGAAGGTAAACATGGTGTTAACTTCATGATCTTACTAGAACAACGTTTAGACAATGTTGTTTACCGTTTAGGACTTGCAACGACTCGTCGTCAAGCACGTCAATTAGTTAACCATGGTCACATTTTAGTTGATGGCAAACGCGTTGATATCCCTTCATACCACGTAGAAGTGGGTCAAGTGATCTCAGTTCGTGAAAAATCACAAAACATCGTAACAGTAAAAGAAGCTGTAGAAGCAACTGTTGGACGTCCAGCATTCGTAAGCTTTGACGCTGAAAAATTGGAAGGTTCATTGACTCGTTTACCAGAACGTGACGAACTATATCCAGAAATCGACGAAGCTCTTGTCGTTGAATACTACAACCAAAGCTTATAATTTCAAAAGCTTTCTTGAAAAAGACCGCTATCTATTGGATAGTTGGTCTTTTTTTTATTTTCTATTTACAAAGCAATCACTTTGTTTTACAATTTCGTTAACCAAATAAAAATATTAAGTTAACGAAAAGAGGTCATTATGAACCGAACATTGAAAGAATTGATACTGGCTGCGGAATTTGCCGCGATTATTTCTGTCCTTTCTCAGATGACCATTCCTTTTGGTTTGGTTCCTTTGACAGGGCAAACATTTGCTATTGGACTGACAGCCACTTTTCTCGGAAGAAAACTGGGATTGATATCGGTTACAGTTTATCTTTTACTGGGTTTGATCGGTCTTCCTGTATTTTCAGGGATGACTGGAGGCATAGCTGTTTTATTTGGTCCAACTGGCGGATATTTGATTGGATTTCTCTTTCAAACATGGCTAACTGGCTGGATGATCGAAAAAACAGACGCTCATTACTTGTACGCAATCTTTGCCAATCTAATGGGCTCTCTTGCCGCCTTAGTCTGTGGGACGATCTGGCTGAAGATAAGTGGCGATCTTACTTTTACAACTGCATTTGCCAGTGGGCTGCTGCCTTTTTTACTGCCGGAAGCAATCAAAGCAATTGGAGCAGCCTATATCGGTGTCTTGATGAAAAAACGGCTAAATCGATTTCTTCGAACGAATTGAGCAAAAAAGCAGCATGGAAGAAGACTCAACATCCGGTCTCTTCCACGCTGCCTTATTTTAATTTAAACAGATCTTTATTTTGTCAAATCTACTTTTTTACCGATCCAATAAATAATTATCCCACCGACAATCATTGATGCCAGTTCTCCTAAAGCAATCACCCACCAATTCAAGAAAAAAGGTAGTTGATATAAAATCGTTAGCTGACCAGCTACTGTAAACATGGAAAAAGCAAATACGCATGCTGTCACAGCCATTTTGATTTTCATGTTTTTGATGCGACTAGTGATTTTATAGTTGATAAGCAATACAATCAGCGTGCTGACGCTTCCTACTACAACATCTATCAGTCCAAGAGGAGAAGCAATATTAGCCAAAGCTACTCCCGCTGTTACCGCGGCGATGTATCTTTTGTTATATAAGGACAGATAGTTGAACATCTCCGAGAGACGAATCTGAATCACTCCAAAGCTAAAAACAGACAAAACCAGCGTCACTGCCACATATAAACCAGTGACTAGCGCCATCCGAGTCACATCTGTCGTTGTCCAGCGTTTGGCTGAACGGGTATTATTTTTTTCCATGTTCTATTTCTCCTTTGCAAGATAATTTTATCTTGGTAATGACTGCGACCAAAGGATGGGAAGAAAATTCCAACTGAAGTGCCGCAGAAGGTTGTGAAAAAGCTACCCTGCAACAAGTAATAAGAATAGTCAAATAAAAATAGCTCCTCCTATTTTTCATTTGGCTGGACTTATTACCGCAGTTGCAAGCTTTTGAACACCGTTTATATCAGAAGGTTTTGAAAAAGCTGTCTGACATCAAATGCCGGGAACAATCATCGACTTTCTTTTATCATCAACCATTTGGTTCTCTCTTTATTTCTTATCATACAGAAGCTTGAAAAAACACAAGGTTATTTTAGCAACCAGCCACCGTCGATTGGAATAATCGTTCCTTGTATATAGCTTGCTTGAGGAGAGGCAAGAAATAATGTCAGCTCCGCTACTTCTTCCGGCTGTGCCCATCGCTTGACTGGTGTTTCATTTGCCACCCACTCTGCCATCTCACCTTTTCCTTCAAAATCAGCCGCATTCATCGGCGTTTGGATGGCTCCTGGAGCAATTCCTTTTACTCGGATCCCCTGCTCCGCGTAATCCAGAGCGAGTTGTTTAGTAAAACCGACGATTGCATGTTTCGCACTTGTATAAGCGATCCCACCTCCGCCAGCAACCAAACCCGCAATCGAAGCCATGTTAATGATTGTTCCGCTTTTTCGACGGATCATATCAGGAAGGATGATGCTTGTTAGATGATACATGCTTTTCACATTCGTTTCATAAATCAGATCCCACAGCGATTCGTCAGTTTCCATCAAGGATTTGTATGCATCTAATACCCCCGCAGTATTCAATAAAATCGTAACTTCACCAAAATGATTTTGGCATTTCGATACCGCTTGTTGGAGTTCTTTCCTCTGTCGGACATCCCCTAGTGCGTAGGCAAAAGTTTCAGGAAATCGAAAAGAAAGTTCTTCCATTTTTCCAAATTTTTGATCTAATCCAAATACAAAGGCATCCTGTTCCAGAAAAGCTTGGGCTTGTGCGGCACCAATACCAGAAGCAGCTCCTGTAATAAATACGACCTGTTTAGCTAAATCTGGATAACGGTTTTTCATTCTACGATCGCCCAATCATCTGCTAAAATATCGCAAACTGTAGGAGCAAAGCTAGAAAAACCTTCATCACTTGTTTTGATCAATAAGTAAGGCGTCACCGGACAGCCATCAAATTCATCATCGGATACGAGAACAACATAAAGCTCAAATCCACTCCATCCTTTACGAATAATCTTTGCACCTTTTTTCAATTCTGGTAAAATTTCTTCAAATGTCATCTTTATTCTCCTTTTTTTATTATTTTTTTGATTGTTTTTGTTTTTGAATCATTTCAAATTTTTGAGATAGCTGAATGTAATCTATCAATTTTAATTCTTCGGTCACAATAAAATAGTCAAGATCCGCCCACGGTTTTCGATGAACTTTACTTGTGGAAATCAGAAGATCCACTTCTCTTCCCCGATAATCCGTTGGTAGAAAAATCAGCTGATAATCATTACGGAAAAACGTCCGTAACCCCTCCTCTAACAGTTGCTCTTCAAATAATGGGAAATCTGTCATCAAAAGGATCGTGATCTTTGGAAGCTGTGGAGTAAAGGCTCCTAATGTTTTAAACACAGTCAGATACCGTCCCATCAAAAACGCATGATTTTTAAACGCTAGATGATTAGGCTGTTTGTGTCTGCTTTCAAAAAAGCGTACTAACCATTGTTTTAATTCTTTGTTTTCAATGACTAAATGATTAATGAAGTCACTACTGTTTCCATCAATCGTTTCTTTTGCGTTAGGAAAAAGATAGGCGAAAAAATGACTACTGAACAAATAGTTTTCTGCCTCAAAGGTCAGATCTTCCGCTGGTAGCTCCTGCTCTTCTTGATAAAGAGAAAGAGCTGCTTTTGCTTCAGAAAGAGCTGCAAAAGGCGGTGTTTCTGCTTGTTGATGAAAATCAAAAATTTTCTTCCGTATCTTAGGATCACTATAATATTCTTCACGCGTCATCAGAACAAGAAACAATGCGCCTAATTCGTCTTCTACTTGAAAATAATTAGGAAATACCGGCTCCATGACTTGGCAGAATCGCTGGAACAACAGATTGTCTGCGATCAGCCCTCTTTTTTTCTCATTCAATACCACATAATGCTTCTGTGATTTTCTTAAAAAAAAGGCACCTAGCATGTATTCCAATCGTCTTTTTTTGATTTCATTCAAACGAACGTTGAAAAAAGCCATGATATGTTCTGCCATATTTTTTACGTCCATTTGAGAAATCGTTTCAAACGGCCAGATTTTCCCTCGAAACAACTGCCAGAATGTCATATGCAAGTAAAGTCGAATGATTTCTTCTTCGCCTTGCGCGATATATGTACCTCGTTGCAGACGAATGCCATAAGTTTGCAGTTGCTGTTTCCATTCATTGATTTTTCGATGAGCAGTGGATTCACTAATGTAATGCTTTTGCGCAAATTGGTAAATTGTGTGGAATTCTTCAAAAAAAATGTCGTGCAGCAGCTGGAATTTCAGCGTACTTTGCACGAGATAGATCAAAAAACGCTCATGTTCGATTGAATCGAGCGTATCATAAAAGTTATAACCAGAACGGTGATTTTTTGTAAACAAAGGGTGCGTCTTACCGCTAAACTGCTGATAGTTTTTAGACAGCTCGTTTAGGTATTTCGACACACTGCGGGCATCCAGCTGAACAACTTGCGCTAATTGTGCAGCAGTATGCCAAGCTTGATCCTCAAAACTTTCTAGGAGGAGAATCTTATAATATAGATCTTTATCAAATTGTTTAAGATACTCGGAAGACAAATACACGTCTTTCCCTCCTTTTTTATGCTAGAACGTTTTGGTTATTGTAGCATAAAATAGTGGTTTTCGCATCAAAACAAGCCAGCAAAAGGCTGAAAGAATAACGGCAGCAACAAAACGGTCAATATCCCATTTACGCATATCGCAAGCCCTGAAATGATCCCTTCTACTTCGCCAATCTCGATTGCTTTTGCTGTACCGATAGCATGAGAAGTACTTCCTAACGCCACACCGCGAGCAACGGGACTTTCGATCTTGAATAAGCGGAAAATATGAGTAGCGATCAGCGAGCCAAAAATACCTGTAGAGACAACAATAGCAAGAGTCACGGCATTCACCCCACCCATCGTATGAGACAAATCGACAGAAATAGCCGTCGTTACAGATTTCGGTAGTAATGAGATGACCATCTCTTTATGAAGAGAGAAGAAATAACCGATCCCTACACTAACCAAGCAATTTGCGACTATCCCTGCCAAAATCGCAGCTATTACAGGATAAAAATTTTCTTTCAACAAACGGAAGTTTTTATAAAGCGGGATGGCAAGTGCCACTGTCGCAGGAGTAATCAGCATAGTCAAAAAATTGCCGCCGATATTATACTCTTTATAGCTGACGCCAGAAAAATGCAGAAATAAGATAATAACAACAATCGATAATACGAGAGGATTCAAAACAGGCAGTTTATATTTCCGCAAAAATTTGTCAGATAATACGTACACTCCTAAAGTCAAACTTAAGCCAAATAATGGATTCACAAAAAACTCAGTCAATTTGATTCTCCTCCATTTCGTTTACAGATACCCTGCTTGCTTTTTTCTTACGGATATAGCCTAGCAAAGCTTCTACCCCTTCTGCCGTTTTTCCCGCTGTGACCATCGTGACGATGGAGCACACGACGACTGCCCCCAGTAAAATAGGCCATATCGAAGCAATGTCATCAAAATATTCCAATAAACCTACACCAGCTGGAACAAATAAAATAGCTAGATTATTCAATAAAAAGTCACCAGTTGCTCCGATTTTTTCAGGATCAACAAGATGCATTTCAAATGCTAAAAATAAAAAAAGAATACCTAAGATACTCCCAGGAATAGGTAAATGAGCAAAAATTCGGATACCTTCTCCTAATACAGAAAAGAAAATAATAATGAAAAACTCTTGAAAAAATTTCATCAAACAACACTCCTTACGTATAGCTTTCATTTTACTAACAAACCTTTTCTGAAAGTTTCAAAACATGCTGTTTCTAAGATACAATTTTTGAGAAAAAAAACGTTTTTTTTTTGGTATATTTATAGTTAAGCTTGGTGATTTGTGGAGAACTTTTAAAAAGAGTTGGAGTTTTACTGTTGGTCTGGTTTCTTATACGTAATGGAAATCATTTTTTTATTCACATTTGTTAAGACTGCAGAAATCCTTCCGACACGAAACACTGCACCGATGCTTTTCGTGTTGATGTTTCTTTTTTTTTGCATTTTTATAACATTTGGAGGTATTTATGGATTACTCACTAATGACCCGTCTTGCGGCGGAAATGATTGGTACAGCATTACTAATCGTGCTAGGTAACGGTGCTGTAGCAAACGTAGATTTAAAAGGTACAAAAGGATATGGCAGCGACTGGATGCTGATTGCTGTCGGATATGGATTTGGGGTTATGATGCCGGCAATGATCTTTGGCGGAATCAGCGGTAACCACATCAACCCAGCATTTACGATTGCCTTAGCGTCTAACGGATTGTTCCCTTGGGCTGAAGTTGTTCCTTATATCATTGCACAATTGATTGGTGCAGCGATCGGACAATTGATCGTAGTGGCTTGTTACAAACCTTACTACGACCAAACAGAAGATGTAAACCATGTGTTAGGTACATTCTCAACAATCAACAGTGTTGGTTCTAAATTCAATGGTTTCGTCAATGAATTCTTTGGTTCATTCGTTTTATTCTTTGGAGCTTTAGGTATTACAAAAGCACCATTCTTCCAAGATAACCTTGGTACAGCTCACTTAGCACTTGGTTTCCTTGTATGGACATTAGTTGCTTCACTTGGTGGTCCTACAGGTCCTGGTCTGAACCCAGCTCGTGACTTTGCACCACGTCTTGTACACGCACTACTTCCATTGAAACATAAAGGTTCTTCTCAATGGGGATATGCATGGGTACCCGTTGTTGCACCTATCTGTGCTGGTGTCGTAGCAGTATTCTTATATAAATTATTATTTATGGCTTAATTAAAAGCTAAATAAAAAAACTTGGTACAGCGATTGCGTACCAAGTTTTTTTATTTTAGAAAAAGCAGGTGGACTTTCTAAAAGAAGTTCACTATTCGATCCTGTCGATGATTTCTTCAGGAAAATCGTCTATTTGCTTGTCAATTTTGCTGTCTTTGTATTTCTCTTCTTGGATAGTCAACAAAATCTTTGTAAGGTTCCCCCAGTCTACTGCTCTTGGCGGATCAAGCCAAACCACTACTTGAGACACACTTTCTTCATATAAATTGTTTCTATTCGTGATTATAACATCCGGAAAATCAGTTTTTCCAGCCTCTATCACTTCCGTATTCAGATTAATGTACAAACTTAAATTTTTCTTGATAAATCGATTATAGGCAGCACCATAGGAAAAATCGATGATGATCTTTACTGGCTCAGAAACTAGTTGAACGGGTATGTGATTGATCAATAACAATAAATAACTGAAAAAAAGAAAAAATTTATCTTGAAGCAACTCTTTGTGTTTTGACATTAGATCATTCATATACTCTAATAGATAGCAATAAAATGTAGGATAGTTTTGATTAAAAAAAGAAATATCTAGTGGAAATTCATCCGATTTATTAAGGGTATAATGCAAAAGTTTAAAATGTATTTTGGTTAACTCATTTTGGATCGATTTTCTCGTTTCTTTCGGTAACCGTTTGAACCGTTTTTCAAAACTTTCAATGAACCGCTCATTCAACCATTCGATTGTTTCATCTTCTTTTTTCCTCAAATACTTTTGATCTAACTTATCATGGAGATAAAGCCACGAGAGGATCTTACAGATAAAAACAACTGATTCTGTCTCCAGTACTCCTTTTAGATAGAAAAATCCTATATCTGAGAAAAATAGCGGCTGATTGTTGACAATATCTAAAGAATCTTCTTGTTCAGACAATAGATTGATTGCTAAAAAGTGGAATAATTTCTTTTTTTCATAAGCGGAAAGAGGATAATACCGATTTAAATTTTTTACCATTTTTTCTGTTTTTATAATTATAGGTAGCGCATACAACTTTTCAACACTTATTTCTGTTGAGTTAAAAAGATTATATAAAAAAAGGCGGATGTTTTTAGGATTTCCTGTCAACTTTCTTTTCTCAAAAAAAAATTTGATACTTTTTTAGATTTCTTTTCAGCCCTTGCAATACTTTATACGCCACAGAATAACTCACATGGTGCTGTTCAGCAAAATTTTCTATTGAGATATATTTTTCCTGAAAGAAAGCCAATACCATTTTCATGGATAAAGAATCTGTTATATAGCGAGATAATAGGGCTTTACTAGAACTTTTACCATTGATTTCCAAACATATCATCAATTCACTAACAGTTAGACGAAAATTTTTCTCTAAATCGAACATTTGTAAATCATGTTTTAGCTTATCGATAGTTTTTTTCAAGAGAAATGTCGATAACGATAGTTTCTCTTGAATATCCGAGATTGATTCTGATAAATTTGAGCTTGCTTCTAAATATTTAAGTAATGAATAACTTCTATAATCTTCCTTGCTTAAAAAAACTCATAATTCATTAGCCATCAGCTCTTTCTACGTATATTGCTGTTTCCATTCCTTCACTGCTACTATCCCTTCTTATTCGTTTATTCGGCCGTTCTTGCTGTTATACCTGTTATAATGATTATATCATTTACTTATAGGCATCTACGCTAATACAAAAGCATTTTATACTATCGAAGGGAGCGTCAATAATTTTGTGTAAATGGTTCT
>NZ_KV815563.1:0-11597 GCF_001814285.1 Enterococcus sp. HMSC076E04
TGAAATCAGCGCCCTGACCTGAGTATTAGAGAAATAAACGGAAAAATAGCTCCTCATATTTTTCCGTTTTTTGAGCTAATTCCGAAGGAGACTGCGATACGCCTTTTGTTGCAGTCCTTTTTTAGTCTATTGAGCAATGTTGGCTAGCATTTTTCTCAATCGTCCTTTCGATAATCCAACAGCCTTTGGAGCTGAGTAATCTGTTGCTGTAATTCCATTCCTTTTGTCGTATCCCGATTAAGTTTGCGTGGGAGCTGCTGCTCGATCACTTTTTTTACATTCGTTTGATCAGATTTTTTTGCAAATTGTTGTTCAATAGGCAAGAACGGATAATGTGTCACGATTTGGAAACCGTAAGAATTGCATAGTAATGAGTAGCCAGCAATCCCGGTTTTTTTTTGATAAGCTTTGGATAGACCTCCGTCAATAACAAATGCTTTTCCGTTTGCTTTGATCGGTGACTCTCCTTTTTTTACTTTTACTGGCGTGTGCCCATTGATGATTGCTGAACCTTCTTCTTTTGCATCGAATTCTGCCAAAATTTTTTCACTGAACCACTCTTCATCTCGCAAGTGATAATAGGGATTGCTTTTTTCGACGTGCGTATGAGGCTCTGTGAGAAAATAGCGCTCAAAAGTGGCCATTTTACTCTTGCCGAATAAAGGCGAAAATGGCCCGCTCCACGCATACCAAATCAAATCGGTCGCCAAATCTTCTTTTGCAGTCAAATCTTTTGCGCTTTCAGTTATCTGTTTTTCAAAAAATCCCAGTAGTTCTTTTCCGCGATAAGATTGGTCTAATTCAAATGCTAAGAGCTGCCCCTTTTCATCTACAGGTATACAGCCATGAAACAGTACATGTTGATTGTTCGTGAGATACATTCCCCCTTTTTCTATCAAAAACGTCATGTGTTTTTGCATTCTTAACGAGTGCTGGAATGAATACATCAAACTATCGATCACTTTTTGTTCCTCTTCCAAGAATTTTTTGGGATCATCTGGCTGGATCGTTTGAAAACAAGTCCCTTTCAACTCATAGAGCTGACCTTCTAAATCGATTGTTGATTCTTCATAGTTGATTTTTTCCAGCAATTTACGATCGTCCATTTTAAATTCAGGTCGTCGATCCAACAACTGATGTTCTGATTTGAATTGGAGGATAGAAAGCGCTTGATGGATCTTTTCTAATTCTTCTTGCTCTCTTTCAGATAGATTTTCCCTGTTTTTAGGGGTAAATACAGGATTCTTCTGGTAGGTTTGATGGGCAAAAGAAAATAATGGACGTAAATTTATTCCATATTCTTTCTCTAATTCAAATAAATAGTTGTAGCGTGCAGCAATCCGTAAAAGCGTCAATAAACATGCCTCAGAGCCGCAATACGCACCAATCCACAAAATATCATGATTCCCCCACTGGATATCTACAGAGGAAAAATCCATGATTCGATCCATTACTTTGGCTGCTTGAGTTCCCCGATCAAAAATATCACCCACGATATGCAAATGATCGATGACAGATTTTTGGATCGTCTGCGCAAGTTTTGTTAAAAATTTTTCTTCTTCCTTCATTAAGACAAGTTGTTCAATGATTTTTTTTACATAGTCTTTTTTCCCGTTGATACGATCATCGATATACAAGAGTTCCTCAATGATATAGCTATATTCTTTCGGCAATCCTTTTCGAACTTTTGATCGAGTGTATTTGACTGTCGTAAACCGTAAAAGATCAATCAAACGATGGATCAGCTGGGATTTATCTTGTTTTTTGTACCAATCAGTCGTCAATACATATTCTGGATAAGCCGTAAAAATAGTGAATTGGCTGATCTCCGTTTCCGTCATTTGTTCAGAGAAAAGGTCTTTGATCTTTTCTTTAAGATTTCCTGAACCGATACGCAGAATATGATCAAAAGCAGGAAATTCGCCATGTATATCGCTCAAAAATAACTCTGTTCCTTTTGGAAGCTGCAAAATTGCTTCGAGATTGATGATTTCCGTGATGACATCTTCCGTTGTAGGGAACTTCTCTGAAAGTAAATCTAAATAGCGGTCCATTAAAACGCCTCCAAAAATTGGTATACTCAACATTATAAAGTTGTTATGCGCTATTTTCAATGAATATATATCCAATATAATAAAAAAAATAGAAATAGGTCTATACAAAAAAGAAGCTGGGAACAATAAATGTCCAGCTTCCTTCTATATTTTTCTATATTTTATGCTTTTTTTCGTTCATTTCTCATAATTGAAATCGATTGTTTCAATGAACTCCATAATCCGCCTTCGCTATACACGAGTACATTCGATTTGTACATGTTTGCAGACAAGATCATCAATAAGAATGTCACGGCTACAAGTACCAACAAGGAAATCAATGCTCCACCCATACCGACTGTCTCATTTGCCAAGCGAACCGGCATAATACAGGAAGATAAAAATGGAATATACGAAGTGATCCGAATAACGATATTATTTGGATCTGACGCACCTAATATCAACCCAAGCATGTATCCGCCTAAAGATAAATAAGTCACTGGCAAGATTGCTTTTGCTGTATCTTCTGCTTTGTTGACCAAAGAGCCACATAAAGCTGCCAAAACAGAAAAAATCAAAATGCCAAAGATCATAAATAGAAGAGAATACCACAAGAATGGTCCAATCAAGTTATCCAATGAGATACCGTCTAATATATTTTTGACCATTTCCATATCTTTGAATTGACTGTATCCTATACCAAAAATAATACCGTATAATGCCATTTGCGTTAATGCAACAAGTAAAACACCTGTTAGTTTTCCGTAAAAATGCTTTTGTGCAGTCGTACTGGACAGGATCACTTCCATGATCCGCGTGCCTTTTTCAGAAGCGATCTCTTGTGCAATGATCTGCGCATACGTCAAAATAATAATGAACAAGACAATCGTTGCTACATAACTTACGACATATTGGACTGTCGAGTTATCTTCTCCAACTGTCATTTTTCCTTTTGAATCAAAATTGACTTTTTGTCGAGTCAAACTTGCTTGTTGGCTCAAGCTAGCTACTTCTTCTGGTGAAATGCCTAATTGACTTGCTCGAAGCATCGATTGCAAGCCAGTCAGTTGTTGTTGTATCAGTAGTTGTGTACTTTGTCCTAATGAATTTTCGCTATAAAGCATCCCATTTATCTTATCATTCTCAGTTGAGACTACTAAATACGCATCGATTTTTTCTTCCGAAAGCTCTTTTTGTGCTTTTTCTTCAGAATCAACTGCTTTGAACTCAAAATCATCTGTTTTGACTTGGCTCATTTGCTGACTGATTTGCTCATTATCAGCCAATACGCCGATTTTATTGACATCACTATTTTGTTGAGCAAAGTTTCCTGCTACATAAATGATACCCAGCATGATAAAAGGGACTAATATCATGATCAAGAAAGAAATCGACTTAACATTTTTTAAATAGACATCTTTGGTAATAATCCAAAACTTACGCATCGATTTCACCTGCTTTCAATTTGAAAATCTCTTCCAAAGTTGGCGGTTGCTGGTTAAACATAGGAATGTAGCCGAACTGAGTCGCACGAGTAAAGATTTCTTTCCCAGCTTCAGGATCTTCTAATGTGATCTCTAACGTATTATCCTCACGAAGGATCACTTTTTTCACGCCTTCGATTTCTTCTACTTCCTGTTGACTTAACCCAGATTCCAAGAATAACTTCGTACGGCCAAATGATTCACGGATCTCATGGACTTTTCCATTCAAAACCATTTTTCCGTTTCGCAGCATGATCAAATGATCACAGATTTTTTCTACATTATCCATATTATGGCTAGAAAAAATGACACATGAACCGTGTTTTTTCAATTCCAATATTCCATCTTTCAGTAATTCCGCGTTTACCGGATCTAACCCGCTAAATGGTTCATCCAAAATGATCAATTTAGGTTCATGGATCAATGTGGCGATAAGCTGGACTTTTTGCTGATTCCCTTTAGACAAAGATTTTACTTTATCCGTCTTTTTCCCTTTTACCTGAAATTTTTCCATCCAAAAATCGATTTTTGGTTCAATTTCTTTTCTTGATTTCCCTCTAAGTTCTGCAAAATAAAGCAGTTGGTCTTGAATCGTTACTTTTGGATAAAGTCCTCGTTCTTCTGGAAGATAGCCGATGATATCATAATCTTTCTCCCCAAGATGATGACCATTCCATAACACTTCTCCCTGGTCTTGTGTCAAAAAATCCAAGATCAAACGAAAAGTCGTTGTCTTCCCAGCACCGTTTTGACCAATCAGCCCCATGATTTTTCCGTCTGGGATTTGGAAAGAGACATGATCGACAGCTGTGTAGTTCCCAAAAGTTTTAACAAGATTCTTGACTTCTAACATTTCTTCACTCCTTCTTCAATAAATCCATATATCCTAAGACACCAGATGTAAGCGATTTATTATTTACCAACAAAACGTATACTCTCTTGTTGTTGTAATTAAAATGATAGGACACTTTACTTTCTTTGTAAAGTGCCCTTTTCTCATTCCTGATGTAATTTATCAAATACGTTTTGTGCGACATTTTTCGGTAGTCCGATTTCTTGTAATTCTTCTATCGTAGCTGCTGTGATATTTTTCAATGATTTGAACTCTTTAAGCAACATTTTTTTTCGTTTCGGTCCTAGCCCTTCAATTTCGTCTAATCGGGAAGCAAAACTGTTTTTACTACGCAGCTGCCGATGGAAAGTGATTGCGAATCGATGGACTTCATCTTGGACCCGCTGGAGCAGGAAAAACTCAGGTGAATTTCGTTCAAGTGGTACTACAGCCAAATCTGTACCGAATAGCAACTCATTTGTTTTATGTTTATCGTTTTTTGCCATACCAGCAATAGGAATATCGATTCCTAATTGATTTTCTAAGACATCTTTTGCTACATCGACTTGTCCTTTTCCTCCATCAATCAAGATCAAATCAGGTAAAGGCAACCCTTCACGAATCACTCGTGAATATCTGCGATAGATGACTTCTCTCATCGATGCATAATCATCCGGTCCGTTGACTGTTTTTATTTTATATTTCCGATATTCTTTTTTTGCTGGTTTTCCATCAATGAATACGACCATCGCAGCCACAGGATTCGTCCCCATGATATTAGAGTTATCAAATGATTCAATGCGTATTGGGGTCGGGATATTCATTGCGTTTCCTAAACGTTCCACTGCTCCGATCGTCCGTTCCTGCTTTCTAGCAATCAGATCAAATCGTTCATTCAAAGCAACTGAGGCATTCTTATTCGCCAATTCCACTAATTTTTTCTTTTCGCCTCGTTTCGGTTGTAGAACTTTCGTATCCAACAAAGCTTCTACACTTGGCTTGTCGATCGTATCAGGAATCAAGACTTCTTTAGGAATGAAATGTTCATTTTCCTGATAAAACTGACCAATATAAGTCAAAAAATCTTCTTCTGCTTCGTTATAGAAAGGAAACATTGAAACATCTCGTTCAATTAACTTTCCTTGTCTTACAAAAAACACTTGGACACACATCCAGCCTTTATCAATCGCATAACCAAATACATCTCGATCCAGTAAATCAGTATTTGTCATTTTTTGGCGAGTCATGATTGTTTCGATAGCACGGATCTGGTCTCGGTATTCTGCAGCTTTTTCAAATTCCATGTTTTCAGCAGCTTTTTCCATTTTCTGATGGATCTCTGACTCGATTTTTTCGTGTCCTCCGTTTAAAAAGTTTTTCACTTCATCAACGATTTTCGTATAGACTTTCGGATCTACGTCGAAATAATAAGGACACAGACATTGCCCCAAATGATAGTAAAGACAAGGCTCCTTCGTCTGACTAGGTTTGCATTTTCTCAGAGGAAATAATCGGTCGAGAATCTTCTTTGTCTCATTCGCCGCACCGACATCTGGATATGGTCCAAAATACAGTGCTTTGTCTTTTAGTACTTTGCGAGTAATCACCAAACGGGGATATTTTTCATTCGTTATCTTAAGGAAAGGATAGGTTTTATCATCCTTTAACATAATATTGTATTTAGGATCATTTTTCTTTATCAGATTGATTTCTAAGAGCAAAGCTTCTATATTCGATTCTGTAACGATGTATTCAAAGTCTTCAATTTCACTAACAAGCCGTTCCGTTTTCGTATTATGGCTGCCAGTAAAATATGAGCGGACGCGATTTTTCAATATTTTGGCTTTTCCGACATAAATGATCGTTCCATTTTTATCTTTCATCAAGTAACAGCCGGGCTGATCAGGAAGTAAAGCTAGTTTGTTTTTGATTCGTTCGTTCATCTGGTACTCCCCTTCATATTCAATTAAAGTTATTATAGCATGTCTGTCAAAAAAACAATCCAGCCTGACAACGTAATTATACTCAAAAAATGTTAATTTGAATAACCTTAACTCAACCGCAAAAAAACCGAGGACGGAACTGAATTCAGTCCCATCCTCAGCTTATTTTTGCTTTAAGCTTTTATAAATATTGATCGATCATTTGACGTAGTTGTTCTTTTGAATGAACACCAACAGCTTTTTCTACTACTTGACCATCTTTTTTCAACATTAATGTTGGAATACTCATGATTCCGAATTGTTGAGGAGTTTCTGGATTTTCATCCACATCCATTTTAGCAATTCTGAATTCTTCTTCATCATATTCTTGTTCCAATTGATCCAAAATCGGTGCCTGCATACGACATGGGCCACACCAAGTTGCCCAAAAATCAATTAATACAAGTCCTTTGTCTGTTTCTTCATTAAATGTCTTATCTGTAATTACTTGTGACATATTAAAGACCTCCATTTTTAAAATCTATGACCAGTATAGCATTTCTATCCTTGGATAGCGAACCATCTGCTTACCTTTAGTAAGTTTTACTTAAATTTAACAATTGTTGCACCATTTCCGCCTTGATTTGCCGGTGCAAACTCAAAGCTTTTGACGCTCCGATGGTTTTTAAGATAATCAGTAATTCCCTTGCGAAGTGCGCCTGTCCCCTTTCCGTGGACAATAGTCACTTGAGGATAACCTGCTAGGATGGCAGAATCCAAATACTGATCTACTTCACTTAGCGCTTCCTCATATCGTTTTCCTCGAAGGTCCAATTGATTCGGCACATGACTGCTAGATTCAGAGCGTACAGCATGGACAACTCGTTGTGTCGGCTCTTTTTGAGGAGCAACAGGCGTCAGTTCGTCTTCGGACACATTCATTTTTAGTATACCGATTTCTACTTGCCACTGATTCCCGTTTTTACGTAAAAGCGTCCCTCTTTGGCCGTAAGTCGTAACCAACACTTCGTCTCCCGGTTTTAATGTTTTTTGTTCTTTCGCCTTCTTCAATACTTTATTTTTCTTCAATGTTTCTTCTTGATGTAGATTTGCTAATTGGGTCTTTGCATCGATCAACTGATGCTCTTTCACATTTCCTTGCCCGATCTGCTGTTGCATTTTACGAATATCAGCAATGATTTTTTCTGCTTTTTTTTCCGCCTCTGACACGACTTCATTTGCTTTTTTCTTTGCTTTCTCTATTTCTTTTTCACGTTCTTCAAAGAAATAGCTGTAAGCTTCTTTCAAATCATGATGAAGTTCTTGTGCCTCAGAAACAAAATGACGCATTTTCAGATATTCGGTCTCTGCCATTTTCCGGCGATTCTCTAAATCTGTGATCATTTCATTTAAATCTTGGCTCTCATCATTCATCAACTGCTTTGCTTCATTAATAACATCTGTATCAAGACCTAATCGGCTGGAGATTTCAAACGCATTGCTCCGACCAGGCACACCGATCAGTAAACGATACGTTGGACTTAGTGTATCCACATCGAACTCCATACTAGCATTAATCGTATTTGCCCGATTGTATCCATAAACTTTCAATTCAGGATAGTGTGTTGTTGCCATCACATAAGCAGACTTTTTACCAAGATCATCTAAGATCGCGATTGCTAGAGCAGCACCTTCTTGCGGATCTGTTCCTGCACCAAGCTCGTCAAATAGTACCAGACTTTTTTCATTGACTTTTGATAAAATATCTACAGTGTTCGTCATATGAGAAGAAAAGGTCGATAGACTTTGCTCAATCGACTGTTCGTCTCCTATATCCGCAAATACTTCTTCAAAAATACCGATTTGGCTTTCTTCTCCTGCAGGAATCGGCAACCCTGCTTGCCCCATCAGCTGTAACAGACCTAAAGTCTTCAACGTGATCGTTTTCCCACCTGTATTAGGTCCTGTAATGACGATGGCTTGATAGTCTTTTCCAATTGCGATGTCATTAGGAACTACTTTTTCCTGATCGATCAGCGGATGTCTTGCTTGTTTCAAGACGACATGATTGTCTTCACTGATTCCCGGCACGATGGCTTTTAGTTCTTTACCAAATCGTGCTTTTGCATTCATCAGATCCATTTTACCAATCACATAAGCATTGTGGATGATTTCTTGACGATGTGGAACAAGTTCTGCAGAAAGTTCACTTAAAATACGTTGAATCTCATTTCGTTCAGCGATTTGATATTGACGCAAACGATTATTCAAATCCACCACTTGTTTTGGTTCAATAAATAAAGTCTGTCCTGAAGCACTTTGATCGTGGACTACACCGCCAAATACACCGCGGTATTCTTGTTTGACTGGGATAACGTAGCGGTCATTTCGCATGGTGATGATTGCATCGCTCAAATATTTTGCGTTCTTCCCGCGGACGATTCCGTCTAACTGTTCACGAACAGCTTGTTCACTGCGACGAATGTTCTGTCTTATGATTTTTAGCTCAGGAGAAGCATCGTCGGTCACGCGTCCGTCTTCATCGATTGCTTCCTTTAAACGGCGACTTAAAACAGGAATCGTGACTAGCTGATCTGCCCACATATACAAACGCGCAAATTCAATTTCACTGTCAGAAAGATCATCAATGAACCGATGCAATTCACTTGTCGTAGATAACACTCTGGAAACTTGTGCAAGCTCCACTCCATTCAAATCTGCCCCGATTTCGATCCGTTTCATATGAGGGCGGATATTTTCAAGTTTTGGTATAGGAATCCCGCCTCGCAGACGTTGTACTTTCAACCCATCCTCAGTTTCTTGAAGCCATTCTGTGATCGTTTGTTTCTCGCTCACTGGTACCAATTCTGCCAGTTCTTCTTTTCCTTGTGCAGTCACTACAAATTGTTTGACCATCTGTTTGACTTTTTCAAATTCCAATGTTTCAAGGATTCGGTTATTCATTTTATCACCTTATCTTTCACTATGAAAAGAGGGCTGTGCCGGACATACGTTGCGCAGCCTTCTTAAATAAACTACTGTGTACAAAAAACAAAACATTCTTGTAAAAGTTTTTCTAAAAAAATATTTTCTAGCCCTATTTTCCTTAATTCAAAATATTCGTTACCCAAAGCTCATACATCTTGTTGGTAAGAAAGGGCGTTCTCTCAACGATAAAACGAGCGAAACTATGCTCGCCGAATTGATTTTGGACCACATCTAATGGAACAAAGGCAAGTAACTGCAAAATCAAAAATATAGTAACGTAAGCCATGATTAGTGACAGGATACCTCCTGCAATCCAGTCTACCTGTCTCAAGATCGGCACATATGTCAATCCATGGACAAAGACCCCCACAAATCGGGTGATCAGCCAGCCAATCAGCAAAATGATCAGAAAAGCCGTTCCTGCATAAAAAGCTTCATCTAGGTGAAAGGCAAATACTTGATCAAAAAATGCTAACTTTGATGTCGGGGTGACAGCTGGGTATGGAATGTATAATTCCAAATGACTTGCTAATGGTTTGTAAAAATGCTGGGCAGCAATAAATGACAACACATATCCGATTGCGAATATGACTTGTAAAGCAAACCCGCGACGTGCTCCAGAAAAAAACGCAATTAGCAATAAAAATAAAATCAGCAAACTCAGCATGCTACGTTCCTTTCTCTTCTAACTTTTTTAAATTTTTCTTATTTTGATAAAAGGATCTTAATTAGAAGATTTTTGTTTGATTTGTCCTTTTCGTTTTTCATTTAAAATCTGCTGTGCTTCCACATGATTTTTAATAGTATAATCTGCTTGACCATTTTCTTTCAGTACTTCTCGAGCTTCATTCTCGATTGCTTCCATGCGTTTTACGCGATTTTCAAGCTCTGTAAATTTGATCATTTTTTTCTTTAATTCTGCTGTTTCTTCTTCTAGCTCCAAGATTCTTTCTTGTTTCTTCAATTGATCCGAAAGCGCATTGACAGCCATCAAGATCGCTGCTTGTTCATTATCCATTTGTGGTGATAATTGTTTCAATTCTGCTAACTGCTCATTGATCAGCTTCGTTACGATATCCATATGATGCTTGGTTTCCCGTCCGATAATAGTATATGTTTGGTTGGCAATCACTGCTTTGTAGCGTGTTTTTTCGTGCGCCATACGAATCATTTCCTCCTATTTGATGAAAGTTTTATTTAGTGTACCATGAAGTTGGTTCTTTCACCGTTCTCCACAAATATTTTTCACATACTTAACTATTATATGATAAACTTTAAAAAAATGCTATGTCTCGCAACCTCTTAGAAAACGAAAAGTCAGGAGTTGCGGTATAGATTTATGTATAAAAACGAGGAGAATTTTATGAGCAACGTCATTATCAAAGCAACGAACGACCAACTTAGTCAAATGAAAGCACACTATCGCTCTTATTTGTTAAATAAACAGATTCCTTATACTATCTTTGCTGCTAAAAAAGACGGGACGACCATCACTGCTTACACATCAGGAAAAGTGATGTTCCAAGGGGCAAACGCAGAAACGGAAGCTCAGCGCTGGGGACAGGCACAGGATAAGCAGGCCAAACCAGCAAGAACGGTCTCTTCTTTGCCAAAAAATATCAGTCAATTATCCGTTTTAGGTAGCGATGAAGTCGGAAATGGCAGCTATTTCGGTCCACTAACAGTATGTGCTGCTTATGTGAAACGTGATCAGCTTGCAGAATTACGTAAACTTGGTGTTCGAGATTCAAAAGAGTTAAAAGATAGCCAAATCATCCAACTTGCTGATGTCTTAAAAGAAACTATCCCTTACAAACTACTTGTCTTGCCCCCAGAAAAATACAATGAGATCCAGCCAAAATACAATGCTGTTCGGATGAAAGTCGCTTTGCATAATCAAGCAATCCATTTGCTGCTAAAAAAGATCGCACCAGAAAAACCAGAAGCGATTTTGATTGATCAGTTTACGCCAGAAGCAAATTTTAAAAAATATGCGCGTTTAGAAAAAAATCACTTGCAAGAAAAACTGTACTTCGTTACTAAAGGAGAACAATATCATTTAGCTGTTGCTGCTGCTTCTATCATCAGTCGTGCCAGCTTTTTAGAAGAGTTAGACAAAGCATCAGCTGAAGCTGGAATCACCCTTCCCTCAGGAGCTGGAACGAAATCTGATCAAATAGCGGCAAAACTATTAGAAAAAGGCGGCATGCCTATGCTTGAAAAATATGCCAAACTTCACTTTGCCAATACAGAAAAAGCGTTGAAGCTAATAAAAAAATAAAAAAACTGTGACATAAGTCGTGTCACAGTCCCTTATTCCGAATAAACGGTGTTCAAT